>CAIYPH010000026.1 GCA_903928045.1 uncultured Rhodospirillales bacterium | reverse complement strand
TTTGGTTCTTTTTTTCAAAAAAGAACCGCTTCCTTCCTATCAGTTGATCCGGGGGTACAGCCCATGACCAACCCGATCGGCCATAACGGCGGCCCCCCGCTGGAGGACGAACCGCCGGAGGACCCCGGCGCCGTCTCCTGGCGCTCCTGGGCCTGGCGGCGGGCGCATAAGCGCGCCTGGAAAACCCCGCCGCGCGAAATCGCGCTCCGTCGGCTCGCCCGTGCCGAGGAGCTTGGGATGTCCTACCACGACTACACGCTTGAAATCATGGAGCGCGGCAAGCACCTGTAGGGGCGGCACTAACGTCGCATTTACCTTCCGGTGATAATTTCGCGCTGATGCGATCAATTCAGCACGATTCTTGCTTGCACCTTTGCCGCGTCCGACGTCCATTGCGCCCATGACGCCGCCACGGACGACGACCGCTTCGCGAACCACGAGCACGCCCTGATGGGGATGGGCCCGCGTCTCGACCTGCGCCAGTCGCAGTCCCTGGTGATGACGCCGCAGCTGCGGCAGGCGATCCAGCTTTTGCAGTTCAACAATCTCGAGGCCGCCGCCTTCGTCGAGCAGGAGCTCGAGCGCAACCCCATGCTGGAGCGTGACGAGCGCGACAGCGAGAGCTTCGGCGAGCGCCCGGCGCTGGACCAGGTCGCAGTGAAGCCGGCCGCCCCGGCGGACGGGCTGGAGGAGCCACCGCCGCGCGACAGTTTCGCCGAAATCCGCTCCGATCATCTCGCGGCCGACGGCGCCGGCGCGCTGGACACCGCGGAATACGCCGAACCCTATGATCCCGGCGGCGCCTCCGATGGCGTGCGGGGCGGCAGCGGCGGCAATAGTGACTTCCGCGGCGATGACCGTGGCATCGACGACCTCGCCGAGGGCCGGCTCTCCCTGCGTGAACATCTGAGCGAGCAGGTCCGCCTCAGCTTCCACGATCCGGTCGACCGCATGATCGGCGCCACCTTGCTCGCGTTGATCGAGCCGACCGGGCGGTTCTCCGTCGCTTCGGAGGCCATCGCGCAGACGCTGGGCATCGAGGTCGCGCGGGTCGAGCATGTGCGCGGGCTGATGATGCGCTTCGATCCGATCGGCATGTTCGCGCATGACCTCAAGGAGTGTCTGGCCGTCCAGCTCGCCGAGAAGAACCGGCTCGACCCCGCGATGCAGGCGCTGCTGGAAAACCTCGACCTCGTCGCCCGGCGCGATACCAAGCGGCTGATGGCGATCTGCGGCGTGGACGCCGCCGACGTCGCCGACATGATCGCCGAGCTGCGCCGGCTCGACCCCAAGCCCGGTGCCAACTGGGACGACGGCACGCCGCTCACCGTGGTGCCGGATGTGCTGATGCGCGCCGCGCAGGATGGCGGCTGGCTGCTGGAGCTGAACCCCGAGACGATGCCGCGCGTGCTGGTCAACCAGACCTTCACCGCCCGCGTGCTGCCGAAGGCCTCCAAGGAGGACAAGGCGTTCATGATCGACAAGCTGCAGGCCGCCAACTGGGTGGTGAAATCCCTGCAGCAGCGCGCGCAGACCATCCTGCGGGTGGCCAGCGAGATCGTTCGCCAGCAGGACGGCTTCTTCCGCCACGGGGTCAGCCATCTCCGCCCGCTGATCCTGCGCGATGTCGCCGCCGCGGTGGAGCTGCACGAGAGCACCGTCAGCCGGGTGACCTCGAATAAATTCATCGCCACGCCGCGCGGCACCTTCGAGCTTAAGTATTTCTTTACCACTGCGTTGCACGCTACCGGCGGAGGGGATTCCCACAGTGCCGAAGCGGTCAGGCATCGCATTCGCCAGCTCGTCGATGCCGAGCCGGCAAATGAAGTTCTGAGCGATGACGCGATTGTGGAGATCCTGCGACGGGAAGGCGTGGACATCGCACGCCGAACCGTGGCCAAATACCGCGATGCGCTGCGTATCCCAAGCTCAGTGCAGCGCAAACGGGAGAAGGCCGTGCCGGCCTGATCACGCCCGTGCCCGCAAGCCGGCCCAGGTTAGGGCCGGCCCGGACCTCGCGCGCCGGCAGGCGGTCCCGAACAAGGACGTGAGGACGGACCATGCAAATCACGGTCTCTGGTAAGCAAGTCGAACTCTCGGAAGCCCTCAAGACGCGCGTCAACCAAGCGCTGTCGACCATCGCAAGCAAGTATTTCGATCACGCCCAGGAAGCGCACGTGACGTTCAGCCGCGCGCGCTGCTTTTTCACCTGTGACATCAACATCCACGCCGGCCGCGGCCTGATGCTGCGCGGCGAGGGTGAGGCGGCGGATGCCAACTCCGCCTTCGACGACGCGGCCGAGCATATCGCCAAGCGCCTGCGGCGCTACCGCCGCCGGGTGAACGACCACGCGCGCGACGCGGCGCATCGCGAACGCCCGCAAGCCGCAAGGCAATACGTGCTCCGCCAGGAGGCGGAGGAGCCCCATGAGGAGGGCCACGGCGTCGCCGTGCAGACCAACGTCACCTACGCGACGGTGGTCGCCGAAACCGCCACCGAAATCGCCAGCCTCGCCGTCAGCGACGCGGTGATGCGGATGGATCTGGCCGACCAGCCTGTGCTGATGTTCCGCAACATCACGACGGGCGAACTCAACGTGGTCTATCGCCGCAGCGACGGCCATATCGGCTGGATCGACCCGGCTTCCTCAGGCTGATCACGGCAAGGGGGCAGCAATGCCCCCTTCGCTCAATGCACCAGGCTCGGGTGCATCTCGTGCTGCACGATCGCGGCGAGCGCCGTGTCGCGGTCCACCGCCACCGCCATCGGCGTGCCGTCGGCGGCATGGATCGCGAACACGTTCGCGCCATTATGGATCATCGGCTTGACGTAGGCGATCTGCGACACCCCGAGCTTGCCAAGCTGCTCGGCGGTGATCTGGTGGATATCGAAATGCACTAGGGTCGGTTCGTCGGTCATCGCAGCCTCCTACTCGTCATCCACCACCATCGGTGATCGTCCGCCTGGCGCCGGCCGGGTGATCGGGATTGTCCGCACCCGCCCCTCCGGGACCGGCCGCGCGAGATCGATATGCAGCAACCCATGATCCATCCAGGCGCCGCGCACCTCGATATGCTCGGACAGCACGAAAACGCGCTGAAACTGCCGCGCGGCGATCCCGCGGTGTAGGAACACCCGCCCCTGGCTGTCATCGGTCTGCCGGCCGCGGATGACGAGCTGGTTGTCTTCGTGGGTGATCTGCAAATCGTCCATCGTGAAGCCCGCCACCGCCAGCGTGATGCGCAAATTGGCCGGGCCGGTCTGCTCGATGTTGAACGGGGGGTAGCCGTCGGAAGATTTCTTGGTGGCCTGCTCGAGCAGCAATTCGATATGGTCGAACCCCAGGACGAGCGGCGACGTGAAGATACGCGTGGACATTAATTGGCTCCCTCAGCCGAGCGAAGCGGATGGCGGACCCCGTGACGGCGATCCGACGGCGCTTATTTTGGTGAACCCGGCAGCCGTTGCAAGGGGCATCCGTTGATCGCGCGCGCGCTGACCGCTAGATGACGGGCATGAACGACGACGCCCGCCCGGAAACCCTCCCGATCCTGATCGCGCCCCAGCCGATCCTCAAGGCCCGCGCGCGCCCGGTGGGGGCGGGTGATGCCGATCTCGTGCGCGATCTGGTGCCCCGCATGTTCGCCACCATGTACAAGGCCCCCGGCATCGGCCTCGCCGCGCCGCAGGTTGGCACCGGGTTGCGCCTTGCGGTGGTCGATCTGATGCCCGACGACAAACTGGCGCCGATCGTGCTGGTGAACCCCGAGATCATCGCGGCGAGCGCCGAACTTGCCACCCGCGAGGAAGGCTGCCTGTCGATCCCCGGGCAATACGCCGACGTCACCCGGCCGGCGCGGGTGAAGGTGCGCTTCCATGACGCCGCCGGCGCCCGCCAGGAGATCGAGGCCGAGGGGCTGCTGGCGGCCTGCTTGCAGCATGAGATCGACCATCTCGATGGGGTCCTGTTCGTCGACCACATCTCGGCGCTCAAGCGCAACATGCTGATGCGCAAGCTCGCCAAAGCCCAGCGCGAGGCGAAGTAGCGCGTGGCGCGGCTGCGTCTGGCCTTTATGGGCAGCCCGGATTTCGCGGTCCCTGCGCTCCAGGCGCTCCACGCCGCCGGGCATGAGATCGCCGCCGTCTATTGCCAGCCGCCTCGCCCCGCCGGACGCGGGCAGATGACGCGGCCTTGCCCCGTCCACGCGGCGGCGCTGGCGCTCGGGCTCGAGGTGCGCAGCCCAGCGCGGCTTCGCAAGGACGTGGCGGCGCAGGAGGCGTTCGCGGCGCTTGGCCTCGATGTCGCGGTGGTCGCGGCCTATGGGTTGATCCTTCCGCAGGCCATGCTTGATGCGCCGCGGCTCGGCTGTCTCAACATCCATGCCAGCCTGCTGCCCCGCTGGCGCGGTGCGGCGCCGATCCAGGCGGCGCTGCTGGCGGGGGATGGCGAGACAGGGATCACCATCATGCAGATGGACGCCGGGCTGGATACCGGGGCGATGCTGCTGCGGGGCAGCGTGCAGATTGGGCCGCGGAGCACGGCGACCGAGCTGCACGATGCGCTCGCGGCGATGGGGGGGCGGCTGATCCTGGAGGCCCTCGCCACCCCGCCGGACCCGGTGGCGCAACCGGAAGACGGGGTCACCTACGCGGCGAAGCTCGCGCGCGAGGATGGCCGGATCGACTGGTCGCGCGACGCCGCGGCGCTTGATCGGCAGGTGCGGGCGCTCAATCCCTGGCCGGGCACCTTCACCCAGTTGGGTGACATGGTGCTGAAGGTTCTGGCGGCCGAACCGGTGCCGGGCGCTGGCGCGCCTGGCGAGGTGCTGAATGATCGGCTTACCGTCGCGGCCGGCAATGGCGCGCTGCGGCTGCTGCGGGTGCAGGCGCCGGGCCGTTCGGCGATGGAGGCGGCGGCCTTTCTGCGCGGCCATCCGGTTCCACCGGGCTCGCGGCTGAGCTGATGGCGCGCTACGCGCTGCGGCTGGAGTATGACGGCGCCGGCTTCGTTGGCTGGCAGCGGCAAGCCAGCGGAGTGTCGATCCAGCAGGTGCTGGAGGAAGCTGCCTTCCATCTCAACGCCGGCAACCCCGTCGCCTCCGTCGTCGCCGGGCGCACCGATGCCGGGGTCCATGCCGATGGGCAGGTGGCGCTGGTCGATCTGGCCGGCGAGCTGCCGCCGGTCCGGGTCCGCGAGGCGCTCAACTTCCATATGAAGCCGCACGCCGTGGTGGTGGTGGAAGTCGCCCGGGCGCCGGAGGGCTGGAACCCGCGGTTTTCGGCGATCCAGCGGCATTACCGCTACGTCGTGCTGAACCGCCGGGCCCGCCCGGCGCTGCTGGCGGGGCGGGTGTGGCATGTGCCCGGCCGGTTCGATGCCGCGGCGGCGCTGGAAGGCGCGCGGCATCTGCTGGGCCGGCATGACTTCACCACCTTCCGCGCCTCCTCCTGTCAGGCGAAATCGCCGATCAGGACACTGGAACGGATCGACGTGCGGCGCACGGGGGACCTGGTGACGATCGAGGTTTCCGCCCGCAGCTTCCTGCACCACCAGGTGCGCAACATGGTGGGTACGCTCAAGCTGGTGGCGGAGGGGAAATGGGCGCCGGAGCGGGTGGCCGCGGCGCTCGTGGCGTGTGACCGGCGGGCGGGCGGGCCGACGGCGCCGCCGGATGGGCTCAGTCTGGTGGGGGTGGATTACCCGGAGGATCCGTTTGGCGGGGTGTTGGGTTGGTCTTGACGGGATTTAGTTACGAAATCGTAATGACTTTG
>CAIYPH010000025.1 GCA_903928045.1 uncultured Rhodospirillales bacterium | reverse complement strand
CATCGTTATCAGGACGGACCGAGCGGTGATCCTGGCGGCCAAGCGGCACCATGCGGCGACGCGAGCCGCCGGCGCCAGGATCGGAATCTACCTGCGTCCTATCGCGCCACGAACTCCGGCAAATCATGCGCCGTCACCCGCGGCACCGCTTCCTGCCAGGCCTCGATGTCGACCAGGCAGGTCTGCGCGATGCAGCCTTGGGAGAGCGAGGAGGCGCCGATGTCGAGCGTCAGCACGTTGGGGTTGCCGTGGCGCTCGGGGCGGCCGGGCACCGGGTCGGGGTCGAACCAGGCGCCGGTGGAGAGGCGCACGACGCCGGGGCGGACGTCCGCGGTGACGCGCAGGCCGGCGAGGCAGGCGCCGCGATCGTTGAAGACGCGCACCACGCTGCCATCGGTGAGGCCGCGGGCGGCGGCGTCATCGGGGTGCATGGAGACGGGCTGGCGGCCCTGGATTTTGCCGGCGGTGCTCCAGGGGCTCGGGTCGAGCTGGCTGTGCAGGCGGCGGTCGGGTTGGTCGGAGAGCATGTGGAGGGGGTATTTGCCGACGGCGCCGAGCCATTCGGCGGGCGCGCGCCAGACCGGGTAGCCCGGGCAGTCATCGTGGCCGAAGCCGGCGACTTTTTCGGAGAAGATCTCGATTTTGCCGGAGGGGGTCTTGAGCGGGTGCTTGGCGGGGTCTGCCCGGAAAGCCTCGTACATCACGGCGGCGGGCGGGTTGCCCTCGATCTCCACCACGCCCTGCTGCCAGAAACTGTCGAATTCCGGCAGGGTGACGCCGGCGCGGCGGGCGGCCATTCGGCTCTGCTCGTAGAGCACGCGCAGCCAGCCCATGGCGTCGCGCCCCTCGGTGAAGGCCTCCGCGGCGCCCATGCGTTCGGCGAGGCCGCGGAAGATCGCGAAATCGTCGCGCGCTTCGCCGGCCGGGCGCTTCACCTGCTTCATCGCCACCATGAATTTCTCGCGGGTGGCGTAGCCGATGTCGTCGCGCTCGAGGGTGGTGGTGACGGGGAGCACGATGTCGGCGTGTTTGGCGGTGGGGGTCCAGAACTGCTCCTGCACCACGATGGTCTCGGGCACTTCCCAGGCGCGCAGCAGGCGGTTGAGGTCCTGGTGGTGGTGGAAAGGGTTGCCGCCGGCCCAGTAGACCAGCTTGATGTCGGGGTAGGAGCGGGCCACGCCGTTATAGACGAAGGGGGCGCCGGGGTTCAGCAGCATGTCGGAAATCCGGGCGACGGGGATGAAGTCCGGCACCTGGTTCTGGCCTTGTGGCAAGGTGGGGCCGGCGAAGCGGGCGTGCGGGCTGCCGCCGCCATTGGTCGGGCCGTAGGCGACGCCGATGCCGCCGCCGGGCAGGCCGATCTGGCCGAGCATCGAGGCGAGGGTCACGGCCGACCAGAAGGATTGCTCGCCGTGATGGGCGCGCTGGAGGGACCAGGCGATGGAGAGCATGGAGCGGGTGCCGGCCATTTCGCGGGCCAGCGAGGCGATGCGCGCGGCTGGGACGCCGCAGATCGCTTCGGCCCAGGCGGGCGTTTTCGCCACGCCGTCTTCGGCGCCGGTGAGGTAGGGGAGGAATTTGGCGAAGCCGGTGGTGCAGCGGTCGAGGAAGCCTTGGTCGTGCAGGCCCTCGCTGTGCAGCACGTGCATCATGCCGAGCAGCAGCGCGGTGTCGGTGTTCGGGCGGATGGCGATCCATTCGAACTCGGCGCCGGTATCGAGATCGTCGCGAGTGGGGGAGATGTTGACGAAGCGGCAGCCGGCTTCGGCCATGCGGCGCAAAGCGGCGGGGACGCGGTGCTCGGAGGGGCCGCCGGCGCCCACTTGCGCGTTTTTCGCCGGCACGCCGCCGAGGCTGACGAAGACCTTGGTTTCGCGCTCCAGCACGTCCCACGTGGTCAGCGAGGACATCAGCTCGTCCATCGGCGCCATGATGTGGGGCATCAGCACGCGGGCGGCGCCGAGGCTGTAGCTGTCCTGGTGGCGGACATAGCCGCCGATGCAGTTGAGGAAGCGGTGGATCTGGCTTTGCGCGTGGTGGAAGCGCCCGGCGCTGGCCCAGCCGTAGGAGCCGCCGAAGATGGCCTGGTTGCCATGCGCGGCCTTCACGCGGGCGAGCTCGCCGGCAACGAGGTCGAGCGCTTCATCCCAGGAGATTTCCACGAAGGGCTCATGGCCGCGGCCGGTACGTGCGCGGCCCTCGAGCCAGCCCTTGCGGACGGCGGGGCGGCGGACGCGCACGCGGTCGAGTTCGGGGGCGAGCATGTGCAGGCCGATGGGGGAGGGGTCGGGGTCGCCCTTGAAGGGGTGCAGCGCCACCGCCTCGCCGGCTGCCATTTCGACCTCGTAGACACCCCAATGCGACGACGTCAGCACCGTCATGTGCCGTTCCCCCTGGTGACAAGCCCTGTTCCAGGCGCCACGATGACACCCCATCGTTTCCGGCGCAAAGGATCATCCGGCATGTCAACTGAGCTTTGGCAACTCGACGCCACCGACCTCGCGCGGTTGATCCGCGTTGGCCAGGTCTCCGCGCGGGAGGCGACTTCCAGCGTGGTCGGGCGGATCGATGCGGTGAACCCGCGGCTCAATGCCATCGTGCGCGATCTGCGCGAGGAGGCCTTCGCCGCCGCCGATGCGGCCGATGCCAAGCAGGCGCGGGGTGAGGCGCTGGGTCCGCTGCATGGCGTGCCGGTGACCACCAAGGTCAACACCGACCAGAAGGGCTGCCCGACCGATAACGGGATCGTCGCTTTCAAGGATCTGATCGCGACCGAGGATTCGCCGCTGGTGCGCAATTTCCGCGAGGCGGGGGCGATCATCGTCGGGCGGACGAATACGCCGGGCTTCTCCATGCGGCTGTTCACCGAGAACAGCCTGCACGGCGTGACTGTTAATCCGCGGGATGCGGCGATGACCGCCGGGGGCTCCTCGGGCGGCGCCGGTTCGGCCACCGCTTCGGGGATGGGGCCGATCCATCACGGCAATGATATCGCGGGCTCCGTCCGCTACCCCGCCTATTGCAACGGGGTGGTCGGGCTGCGGCCGACGCCGGGGCGCATCCCCTCCTACAACGCCACCGCCCCGGGTGGGCGGGCGATGGGGGGGCAGTTGATGGCGGTGCAGGGGCCGCTGACCCGCTCGGTGCGCGATGCCCGCATTTCTTTCGCCGTGCTGTCGGGCGCCGACCGCACCGATCCGCGCTGGGTGGATGCGCCGCTGGAAGGCCCGCCGGCGCCGCGGCGGGTGGCGTTGATGGCAGAAATTCCGGGCTATCACACCGACCCGGCGCTGGTGGCGGCGACGCGCACGGCGGCGAAGCATTTGCAGCTTGCGGGCTATGCGGTCGAAGAGGTCAATCCGCCCGATTTCGCCGAGGCGGCGGAGCTGTGGAACCGCATCGCCGGGACTGACGTGCTGGTGGCGCTTGACCCCAGCGTGCGGAAATACGGCGATGCCGATACCATCCGCTCGCTGGAGGGCTGGCGCGGCGTGGCGCCGGCGCTTGATCTGGCGGGCTATGTGCAGGCGCTGGCCGATCGGGACTGGCTGATCCGGCGCTGGTTGACCTTCCTCGCGACCTACCCGATCGTGCTGATGCCCTCCTCCTGCGCGCTGCCGTTCCCCGCCGGGTTCGATGCGGCGAGCGATGACGGCAACCGGGTTCTGTGGGCGGCCAATCCGCAGCAGATCGCGATCCCGCTGCTCGGCCTGCCCAGCCTGCAAGTGCCCGTCGGCACGATCGGCAAGATGCGGGGCGGGGTGCAGCTGGTCGCCGCCCGGTTCCGCGAGGATCTTTGCCTTGCCGCCGGGGAGGTGATCGAGGCGGCGGAGGGGGCGAATGCGCCGGTGGATCCGGGCTGAGCCCTAGACAATCTCCGTCAGGAGATCGGCAAGACGCTCGAAATCCGCCAGCTCGTTGTAGGCCTGGGCCGAGAGGCGGAGCCATGGCGCGCCGCACAGGTTGCTGACGGGGGTGTCGGTTCCCGCGGCCAGGAGGGCTTCGCGGAGGTCCATCGCGCGGGTGCCGTCGCCGGGGAGGCGGACCAGGCCCATGGCGCCGGAGACGGCGTTGCCGCCGCCGGTTTCGGTGCCGAGGCGGGCGGCGAGCAGGCGGGCGGCCTCGAAGGCGAGGGTTGCGTTGCGGGCGCGGAGCGCGGGGCCGCCGAGGCGGGCGTGGAATTCGAGCGCGGCGGGGACGGAGAGATAGGCCGAGGGGTCATAGGTGCCGAGCCAGTCGAACTCGGCGGTGAAGCCCTGGCCGTAGCCGTGGGAAATCGTGACGGGGTGGAGGTCGGCCTGCCGGTCGGCCCGGGCCCAAAGGAACGCGCAGCCTTTCGCGGCGTTGAGCCATTTATGGCAGTTGCCGGTGTACCAGTCGGCATTCAGCGCCGTGAGGTCGAGATCGACCTGGCCCGGGCCATGGGCGCCATCGACCAGCACCGGGACGCCGCGCGCGTGGCAGGCGGCGACGATGTCGGCGATTGGCAGCACCAAGGCGGAGGCGGAGGTGATGTGGTCCATCACCGCAATGCGGGTGCGCGGCGTGATGGCGGCGGAAACCGCTTCGGTGAT
>CAIYPH010000024.1 GCA_903928045.1 uncultured Rhodospirillales bacterium | reverse complement strand
CGGTCGCCTGGTGATCGCGTAGGCGCCGAGCGCGGTGACCGCCACCGCGATCAAAGTCGATGCCCCGGTGATGAACAGCGAATTCAGCCCGGCCCGAAGAAGTGTCAGGTCACCCACCTCGACGATCGAGCGGAATCCCGTCTAAGGTGCGTGTGTCGGGTGGCATTTTGCGTGCAAAATTGGCACGGAAATGTCCAGAATAGACCCGGAAATCCGTTATCGGGCGATCGATTTGGGCCGCCTGGGCCCAATTCGTAGCCGGGTACACCTCGTCAGGGAAGTACTGGTTCATCAAATGAACCCTCATGTTCGTGCCGGCCGTCTTGGGCACGTGGAGAAACAACAATCGCCCACGTGCAGTAATCCGCAGCTGAGACGGGCCAACGGTGGCGGGGTCGGAGGGGATATCCATCACGATGCGCTTAAGATTTCCTGACACGAACAGTCGAACCGAGTCTTCCCGGTCGCTGGAATAAAGTTGATCTACCCACTTACCGCCGCCCCCAACGCCCCCTTCACCGCCGCCGCACTATGCCGCGCCGCGATATATGCTAATCCCGCTTCCGCCAGTCGCTGGTTTAACGCTTCGTCGCGATGCACTAAAGCGATCTTCTCCACAAACTCCTCCGGCGAGCGTGCCACCAGCCAAGCAAGATCACCTTCGAGTTCCAGCCCCTCGGCGGCGATTTCGCTCATGATGCACGGCAATCCATGGGCGAAACTCTCCAGAACCTTCCCCTTGATGCCGGCACCGTAGCGCAGCGGCACCACGGTGCAACGCAGTTGGTGCAGCAGATCAGCCAGGACCGGCACGAAGCCAACGGGGACGACTCCCGGAACCCGCATGCGGGCGAATTCATCGGGCATTTTGCTGCCGGCGATATAGGTGACGCACTCCGGGACCTTCTGATGCAACTGAGGGGCGATCTCGGTCACGAAAAACCGCACGGCATCGACGTTGGGCGGATGGCCGAAGCCGCCGATGAAGGCGGCGCCGGTGCGTTCGGCGAAGGGGCGCGGGGGCGGACGGGGTGTTACAGTCCAGGGCACCACGGCAACATGAAGGCGCGGGTCGGCTGCATGCAGCAACGCGGCTTCCACGGGGGAATGGACGATCACGCTATCCACCCCCTGCATGGCGAGCATTTCACTCTGGCGTTGCATTGCGGCCTGTGCCGCGGTGGTGGTGTCAGGGGCGAGCGCTGCCTCGCGCTCCATGCGGAGGAAGTGCAGGTCGGCGACATTGTAGACAATGCGGCACGTGGGAAAGTAGCGCCGTGCCATCGTCGCGTATTTGGATGCGTTGGAATAGCGGTGAAGATAGATAAGGTCCGGCTTTACCTTCGCCTTGCGGAAGACCTCTTCGACGGACCAGAATTTTGGATAATACAGGCACTCAATGCCTAGTTTCTGAAGGTTTCCGGTGTAGGGCGGGATTGGCGCCATATTGTCAGCCGGCAGGAACGTCACCTTATAGCCGAGCGCCTGCAAGGCTTTCATATGTTCGAGAGCGGCGTTGGATCCGGCGTCGCGATCTGGCGTGGGAACCGAATCGTCGATGAAGTACGCGCGCTTGCCGACCGCCCGCTCGGCTTCGAGCTCCGGCTGCTCGCCATTGAGCCGATGGGCGGCCAGCACGTGCTTCCAGCGCTGGTAGAATTTCGTGTGGTTCGCGACCTGGTAGCGCTTGAGGCCGGTACCGGCGGTATCAGTCCCGTTGCTGACGCCTTCGAGATGGATGATGTCAGATGCCGGCTGCACGACCACGCGCTTGCCGAGGGCGCGCACGCGGAAGGCGAGATCGGTGTCCTCGTAGTAGGCGGGAACGTAGAGTTCGTCGAAGCCGTTGAGCGCCTCGAAGAGTGGGCGCTCTATCATCAATGCGGCGCCAGACACCCAGTCGGCATCGCGCAGATATGAGAAGGCAAGGTCCGTCGGGTTGCCGCCACGGCCCCAGTTCCAGCCATCGCCGAGCCGCCAGATGATGCCGCCGGCTTCCTGCAAGGTGCCATCGGGGAACAGGAGGCGGGAGCCGGCGATGCCGATGTTGGGCACCTGCTCGAAGGTATCGACCAGCGCGTCGAGCCAGTTCTCCTTCACCAGCGTGTCATTGTTCAGGAACAGCAGGTATTTTCCGCGCGCGACCGCGGCGCCGGCATTGCAGGTGCGCACGAAGCCGAGGTTGCTGGTGTTCCGCACGACGCGGATGGCGCCGTAGAGCACAAGGCTCGCGAGCAGGGTTTCGTCGCTGGAGGTGTCATCTACGATGATGATTTCGAAGCTGCGCTGCGGTAATGCGGCGGCGATCGATTTCAGGCAGTCATATGTGACAGAGAATTTGTTGTAGACGGGAATGATGACGGAAACGACGGGTTCGGCAGCGTCCGGAAAGCGGAGCGGGGGGTAGCTGGAGCGCAGCAGATCCACCAACTCGCGGGTGCGTGCGGTAAGGGGCTGGATGTCCGCCAGGTCAATTGGCGCCAAGGCCCCGTCTTGTGAGGTTTGCGCCAGTGCATCATAGGCGTTGATGAGCTCACCGAGCAGGCCAAGCATCACTGCGATAGGTTCCGCCAGGTCCTCCGTGCGGCGCGCGGTGCGGACTGCGGTATCGGCGGCGAGGTTGATGAAATTGAGTGCGCTGGCATCCATTGCCGGTTGGATGATCCAGCCCGGCGAGCCCGGCAGGTCCACCCCATCGACAACGCGGCGCACCCGGATTTGGTGTCGCGATGTCGGGAGGATCGCGCCGATGTTGCGGATCACGAAGCCGTGATAGCCGTTGCCCATGCCTGCGTCGCGCAGGTCAACGCGCAGTTGGTCGGCGCGAATGCGCAGGATCACTTCGTCACCGTCGAGAATCTCGACGTCGAGCGGCTCATCCGGGCGATCCGGATTCCACGTCCAGCCACGAATTTCGATGTGATCGAGTTGCTCGACGTTGCCGATAGCCGCCGGGCCGGTTTGCGGCTCGGGAGGCAGGGGTAGCGCAACGGGCATCGAGCCGAGTGGTTCGGATGCAGCCACTTCCGTCGACAGTGCGCCTGCCTCGGGCGGCTCACGTGTGATCTCTTCGTCCGGATCCATCTCGATGCTCATGCGCCATACACGCTGGGTGACTTGGGTTTCTACAGCCGCGTGATGCTACTGTCCAAGCCTAAAGGTGATCGTTTCCAGATGCAGGCCGAGCTCGCGGCGGTCATCACCGAGACCCAGGGTATAGGGGGACTCGGCATTGGGGAGCGCCAAGGCAAGGATCGCGGGGCGGCCGGTGAAGAGTGTGCGGTTGATCCGCGCCGACAGCTTGCCGTATCGACGCACGCGCCAGAAGCCGACAAATGCGCCACCTAGATAGGCGAACACTTGGTGTTGTGGCACCTCATCGGTGATGTAGGCATCGGTGTTGATCTCGATCGTCACGTCGTCGCGTGTGGGCGGCAGCCGCAGATCGAGCTGGACCAGTGTATCGGTCGTCCACGAGCGAGGTGTATTGTCGGAAAAATCGATGCCAACGCAGTTCAGGCGCAATGCGCTGCCGGTTGCCCCAAACGTGATCGGCTCATTGTAATTCGACGACATCGCGACCTAACCCTCTTGCTGCCTAAATCATTCCTATAAAGCGAGCCAAGTGTCTCGGAACTGCTCATGCCTCGCAATAACCTAGAACTGCCCTATGACTTGCCCCAGCCAAGCGCGATCGTCAATCACCAATCAGGAGGAAAATATTAAGTCTATCCAAGTAGATTGAAAAGTGGATATAGAAAAATAAAAATTGCAATGATCTGAATTTTTGTATATAAATGATTATATTGAAAGATACATGCACCGTACAATTTGACTATTATGTGGGATATTCGTGCTTATTAGACTTGTTGCGAAAGTCTGCGGCCTAAT
>CAIYPH010000023.1 GCA_903928045.1 uncultured Rhodospirillales bacterium | reverse complement strand
GAGGGGAAGGGTGTTCTTTTTGTGAACAAAAAGAACCAAAAAAACTTTTTATCCGTTTGCTGCGTGGCCTCCCGGGAGAGTGCGCAGCAAATCGGATAAAAGTTTTTCGCTTCTTTTTTTCAAAAAAGCGCTTGCTTCAAACCACCGCCGCGGCGTGAAGCGCCGAAATTTCCTCCGCCGTGTACCCGCACTCCGCCAGCACCGCGTCGGTATGCGCGCCCAGCGCCGGGCCGACGCTGTCGAGCCGCCCGCCGCCATGCGCCATCTGGAAGCCGCTGCCCATGAAGGAGAGCGGGCCGAACGGCGTCTCCACCGTCTGCAACACCCCGCGCGCCTTGATCTGCGGATGCTCCAGAATCTCCTCGATCCGCCAGATCGAGGCGCAGGGCGCGCCGGCGGCGTTCAACTCCGGCTCCCACGCCTTGGCATCCTTGGCCGCAAGCGCGTGCTCGATGATTGCCCGCAATTCCGGCTCATTGTCCTTGCGGGCGAACCAGTCGATGAAGCGCGGGTCCTCGAACGTGTCCGCCCGGCCGAGCGCGCTCATCAGGCAGCGATATTGCTGCTCGCTGTTCACCGCCAGCAGCAGCCAACTGTCATTGGCGCGGAACAAATTCGCCGTCGGCCGCCGGCTGACCGCCTGGTTGCCGGACTGGTACTGCTTGTGCCCCGCCACCGTCCAATCCGCGACGGGGCCGGAGAGAAACGCCAGTGCCGCCTCCAGCATCGACACATCGATGAACTGGCCCGTCCCGGTCTGCCCGCGCTGAAACAGCGCCGCCGAAATCGCGAAAGCCGCGGTCATGCCGGTCAGCACGTCGCACACCGCGAAGCCCGCCCGCATCGGGCCGGTCGCCGGGTCCCCGGTGATCGACATGATGCCGCTCATCGCCTGGATCTTGCCGTCATACCCCGCCTCGTTGCGATCGGGTCCGCTCTGCCCGAAGCCGGAAATGGCGCAGTAGATCAGCTTGGGGTTGATCGCCGCGAGATCGGCATGGCCAAGCCCAAGGCGGTTCATCACGCCGGGCCGAAAATTCTCCACCACCACATCGGCCTCGCGCGCGAGGCGGCGGATGATCTCCCGCGCCTCGGGCTTCTGCAGATCCAGCGTCAGGCTGCGCTTATTGCCGTTGATCGCCATCCACCCCGGCGCCATGCCGCGCTCCGCCCATTCGCGCGACAGCGGCGTGCGGCGGCTGTCCTCGCCGTCCCGCCGCTCCACCTTCACGATGCTGGCGCCGAGCAGGCCGAGCTGAAATGTGCAGTACGGCCCAGCCAGCACCTGCGTGAAGTCGAGAATGCGGACGCCGTCGAACGGTCGGATCATCAGAGTTTCCCTTATCCCGGACAGACACTTATACCAGATGGCCCTGATGTCGACTCAGAAGGAAGCGCTCCTTTTTTGAAAAAAAGGAGCAAAAAACTTCTGTCCGCTTGCTATGTACCGCTTCCGACCATCCCGCTTCGGTACGCCAACGGCATGGATGGAGTAAAAAGTTTTTTTGGTTCTTTTTGTTCACAAAAAGAACACCCTTCCGCCCCTACCATCAGGCAATTTCGGCAAGATACCAGTCGAGATACCGCTGCTCATTGGCTTCCATCGGCGCCAGCGGCCCCGGCTCATAGAACCGCGAGCGCACGCCGCGGGCGGTGTGCTCGATGATGCGCTTGTCGGCCTCGGACGTGATGCGCCACAGCCAGGTGAGCTTTTCCATATCGAAATCCCGCCCCGCCTCGGCATCGCCGCGCACCAGCCACAGCAGCTCCATGTCGCATGTGTCGAGCCCGCGCGGCATGAAGCGGTAGATCACCCCATGGTCGGCGTAGGACACCAGGAAACTCGCCGGCCCCAGATGGATCGAGGTCACCCCCCCATCATAGCCGGTGAACTTGCCCATCAGCGGCGCCACCGGCGAGCCATCCGGCGAGCCGGTCTGCACCCCGTCATAGAGCGCGTAACGGAAGCAATCGATCGCCTCCTCCCCCGCGGCCGAAGACCAATGGGTGAGCGTCGCCACCTCAACGCCGAGCGCCTTCGTGCGCGCTTCCATCGCCGCATTCAGCTTGGCAATGCGCGGCGCCGGCTGCTCAAGCGCGTGCAGCTTGGAGTATTCGGGATGGCTCGGGCTGCAATGGTAGCATTCCACGTAGTTCTCAACCGCAAGCTTCCAGTTGGCGTCGAGCGGATAGGTCTCTGCGTGCACCACTTTCGCATCCGCCCAGCCATAAGCACCGAGCGCCCCATGCAACGTCGCCTCGACATGCCCGAACGCGACCGGCTCGGCGGCAAAGTTGATGAACAGCGCCCCCTCCACCTCCCGGCAATGGATTTGCCGCAGCCCATGCCCCGCGCGATCGAAATCGGCCGGCATGTGCCGCGCCGAATCCAGGCTGCCATCAAGCGCATAGGTCCAGCCGTGATAAGGGCAGGCAAACAGGGTGGTATGGCCGGCCTTGGCGGTGCACACCTCGGCCCCGCGATGGCGGCACAAATTGAGCAGCGCGCGGATCACCCCATCCTTGCCGCGCACGATAATCACCGTCTCGTCGCCATAGGTGGTGGTGAAGAAATCGCCGGGCTTCGCCACCTGGCTCGCATGCCCCACGCACAGCCAGTGCCGCAGGAACAGCCGCTCGATGTCATGCGCATACACCGCCGGATCGGCATAGAACCCGCGCAGCAACGCCATCCCCTTCTGCTGGGCGGCGAGCAGGGCAGAGACTTCGGGCGGTGCAGGCATGGCGGTCCTCGATGTTCTTCCGGCGGAGGGTAGCATGTTGGTGGTTAGAGGGAAGGAAGGGCTTCTTTTTTGAAAAAAAGAAGCAAAAAACTTTTATTCACTTCCTTTGTACCGCTCCCGACCATCCCGCAGGGGCAATCCAACGGCAACGAACGGAGCAAAAAGTTTCGCTCTTATTGCGTCATCTGTTGAGATCTGCGATTCTACTCCCCGGCGTCAGGGGAACATCTCAGGTATGGACAAAGTGGCGTTTGGGCGGTGGCTTGCCGGGATTGGAGAGCTCGATGG
>CAIYPH010000022.1 GCA_903928045.1 uncultured Rhodospirillales bacterium | reverse complement strand
GCCGGGCAGTCTGCCGGCGGCGACCGCGGCATCGAGCCGGGCGGCGAGGTCGGGCGCGAAGCCGGTGGTTTCGGGCGTGGCTTGCGCCCATCCGGTGGTCAGCATGGTGAGGGCTCCTGTGAGCGTGTGGCGGCGCGGGATCATGATTTCACCGGGATATAGATGTCGATCTCGCCAAGGCCGGTGCGCGGGTCGAAGCGGGCGTCGTAGCGCTCGAAGTCGGGGGCGTCGGCGAGTTGCAGGCCGGAGGCGGGCAAAGCGTGGTTCCAGATCGAATAGACGGTGGCGCGCAGGCCGACGACGTGGCCGGTGTGGGTGAAGACGGCGTAGCGGCGGGCGGGCAGGCGGATGCGGGCGAGGTCGGCCGGCAGACGGTCGAAATCGGTGACCTCGACGCCGCAGATATACTCGAAGCTGCCGGCGCCGTCGGCGTTGCAGCAGACGCCGTAGGTGGCCTGGCCGGTCTGGCCGGGGATGTGACCGAGGAGGGGGACTAGGCGCTGCCATTGGGCGGGGATGCCGGTGTTGGTCTCCCAGCGATAGCGCTCCCCGATGCCGGCGACGAGCAGCAATGGCAGTTCGACGACGCGGGGTGGGGCGACGGGGACGGTGAGGTTCTGGTCCATCGTGATCTTCTCCATGGCGGGAAGGCCGGCGAGGCTGGCGCGGGCGCGCAGGGCTTCGGGGGTGAGGCCGAACTGGTCGCGGAAGGCGCGGGTGAAGGCTTCGTGCGAGCCGTAGCCGGCGTCGAGCGCGACGGCGAGGATGTCGGGCGCGCCGGCGGCGAGGTGGCGGGCGGCCTCGGTGAGGCGGCGGCCGCGGGCGTAGCGGATCAGCGAGACGCCGGTGGCGGTCCCGAAGGCGCGGGAGAGGTGAAAGCGCGACACCCCGCTCTGCGCGGCGATCTCGGCCAACGCGATCTCGCGGTCGAGCGCCAGTTCGACGGCCCACAGGGCGATGGCGACGGGGGAGGGGGCGGCTGGCGGCATGGCGGGGTTATCGCGCGCTTCGCCGTTGCCCGCTTGATCGGAATTGCGCCTCGGCCTTAGACCGGTTCGGCGCCGAGTTGCGCGGCGACCAGAGCGGCGAGGGCGCCGACGTTTTCCGCCGCCAGGGCGGTATCGACGTCGAGCCGGACTGCGAAGGCGCGCTCGATGCGCATGAGCAGCACGCCGTGGGCGAGGGAATCCCAGCCGTCGATATCGTCCGCGGTGGTGGCCGGGCTGATCGTCGCGTCGGGTTGATCGAGTGCCTCGCGGATCACGGCGGCGAGCCGTGTCATCACGTCAACCTGCATCGGCTTTGTTCTCCTGACGCTGTTGTAGGCGAGTCACGCTCGCGGCCCGGGCGATCTTGCCGCTGGTGGACTTCACCAGGAAGCCGCGCGGCAACAGGGTGACCTGGTGCGGCAGCAGCCCGCACAGCCCGGCGACGGCGCGACGCAGATCAGTGGCGGTGTCGCGCTCGGGGCGGGTGGTGTCGGTCTCCGCGGCGATTATCAGGCGCCCGGTGCCGCCGTCGTTGGCCAAGGTGGCGTAGGCGAGCACGCGGCCGGGGACGACGCCGGGGATGGCGGAGAGGCCGTCTTCGATCTCGTGGGCGAGAAGTTTGCGGCCGTTGATGGTCAGCACGTCATCGCCGCGGCCGACCACGAAGAGTTCGCCATCCTCGATAAAGCCGAGGTCGCCGGTATGCAGCCAGCCGTCGCGCAGACGGGCGGCGGTGGCGTCGGGCTGGCGGAAATAGCCGTCGAACAGGCAGTCGCTGCGGACCAGGATGTCGCCGGGCTCCGGGCCGATGATCCGCAGCTCCACGCCGGGGATCGGGGGTCCGCTGGACTGGCAGGCGGTGAAACCCGGCCGGTGGCTGCCGCGCGGCGGGCGGCCGGGCGGGGATTGGGTGAGCGCGAAGACGGCCTCGGCCATGGCGTAGCTGGCCTGCACGGCGCCCGGTGACAGTCCGCTGGCGGCGAAGCGGGCGACGAAGCGCTCCACCACCGGCATGCGGCAGGGCTCGGAGCAGTTGACCAGCAGGCGGAGGCTCGCGAGGTCCCAGTCCTGGTCCGGCGGGGTGGTGCGCAGCATATGGGCGAAGGCGAAATTCGGCATCCAGCACAGGGTGGCGCGGTGGCGGGCGATAGCATCGAGCAGCAGCGTCGGCCGGGCCACCCATTCCTGCGCGTCGAGGCTGATGATGGGCAGGCCGAGCACGGAGGGCAGGAGGAAGCCGGTGATGAGGCCCATGTCATGATAGAGCGGCAGCCAGCTCGCCACGCTGTCGCCGGGGACCGCACCGATCGCAGCGGCATAGTGGCTGATCTGGCGGAGGACCGCGCCATGTGAGAGGCGTACGCCCTTTTTCAATCCGGTGGTGCCCGAGCTGTGCTGAAGGAAGGCGCCGGCCTGGTCGTCGATGTCCGGTATGGCCGGCAGGTCCGCGGCGGAGTCGCCATGGGTATCAGCGTTGATGACCGCGCGGCCGGATGGCGCCACCGTTGCCATCGTTTGCTGCGAGGCGATCACGCAGGGCGGGTCGATGCGCGCCAGGAGTTGCGCGGTGGCGGCGGCGAAGAGCGCCGGGTCCTGCCGGGTGGTCAGGGGGGGCAGCAGGCTGGGCAGCGCGCCCGCGAGGGTGCAGCCGATGAAAGCCGAATAGAGCTCGCGCCGCGTCTCCAGCACGATCGGCACCCCGGCCGCGCGCAGGCTCTGCGCGATCGTGCCGGCTTCGGCGCAGATCTCGCTGAGCGTGATGGTTTGGGTCTGGCCGCCCCGCTGCAGGTGGCAGAAGACCGCGTCCGGCGTCGTGTGGGCGCGGGCCAGCAGGGCGGCGAAAATATGCATGGGGCGCCCTCCTTCGCTCCGGGCCGGTTAGCATTGCCCAGGGGGCTTGACATGGCAACGCGCGGGACTGACTAGCATTGCGATCAATGCAGGATCTGTTCGCCCAGTTCGAGAGTCTCGGCGCCAATTGCGAATTCGGTTTCGTGCAGCGCCAAGCGGGCATCGAGCCAGTCGGGTTGCTTCGCTGGTCGATGGTCACCTCGCCGCGCGCCCTGATCAACGCCATCCAGGTCGATTTTGCCGATTTCTATGAGTTCGACAACCTGGTGCCATACAACCAGGGTGTGGTGCTGGACAGGAAGCACGGCATCGGCTTCCACTCCGCCCTGCGCAGCGCGGTCGCTGGCGCGGGGTTCGCGTTCGCCAAGCCTGAGGACGAGCGCCGCGAACTTCACCGCTTCGAAGCCGCGAAAATTGTGCGCCAGATCAACGGGTTCCGCGCCTCTCTGCAATCGGGCGAACGGATGTTCGTTTTCCACAAATTCAACGGCACCCTCACGCCGCGCGAAATCGCTCATCTCTTCGCCACCTTGCGGCGCCTCGGCCCAGCGCGCCTGCTGGTAGTGTCACGCGCGACTGCCGAACATCAGGCGGGGGAGGTGATCGCGCATGTGCCGGGGCTGCTGCACGGCTATATCGACCGGTTCGCGCCGGGCGAGAGGGCGTTCGACGTCTCGTTCGACCTCTAGGCACGTATCTGCCGCACCGCGCTCGCCATGGCCCCGCCGGCAGCCTGACGGAAGCGTAATCCGGCGGACTATTGTAAGACGGAT
>CAIYPH010000021.1 GCA_903928045.1 uncultured Rhodospirillales bacterium | reverse complement strand
TTTTGTTCACAAAAAGAACGTGCTTCCTACCCTAACGCAACACCAACCGATCCGGTATCGGCAACCCGAGGCTACGCGGAATGTCCCACACCTCCGCGATATCGCGCACAGTGCGGAAGCCCGCGCGCTTGTAGGTGGGCAAGGCGCGCGGGTGGTCGGCGGTGCAGGTGTTCACCGTCATCGCCCGCGCCCCGGAGCGCCACACCGTGTCGACGGCATGGCGCAGGAAGGCCAGGCCCACGCCGCCGCCAATGCCGTGCGGCATGAGGCCGAAATAGGAGAGGTTCACCGCCGGAAACTGCCCGGCATCGAGCTCGTAGAACCCCGCCGGTTCGCCGTTGCGGTGGAGCACATGGATGGAGATGCGGTTGTCACGCAGCAGGCGGGCGAGCTGCTGATCTGGCATGGTACGGCGGAGCCACCACACATAGTCGTTGCCGACGGTGTTGTAGAGGTAGCGATAGAAGCCCACCGTGCACTGCGTGGCTGGCGCGACGTGATAGTCCGGCGGCAGGGCGGGGGCCCGTTCCGCTGGAGGGGCATCCATGCGGAGAAACGTCACGACCACCCCTACACGCACGATATCGCCCAAAGCCCGGCTCCAGATTGGTGAAGTCCCGTATCATGCGACGCCGGGGCCGTTTCCGTCCATGGGGTATGAGGCGGCGCGACGCTTGGTTACACTTCGCCACCCCGAGGAGTGACCGCGATGTCCGATGATCTGCTCGCCTTATCCGCCGTGGAGCTGCGCCGCCGCATCGGCGCGCGGCAGATTTCACCGATCGAGCTGCTGGAGGCCTGCATCGCACGTATCCAGGCGCTAAACCCCGCGGTCAACGCCGTCACCGCCACCGACTATTGCACCGCGCGTGATGCGGCACTTGCCGCCGAGCGAGCGGTGATGAACGGTGCGGAATTGGGCCGGCTGCACGGGCTGCCGACCGGTATCAAGGATTTGCACGAGACCGCCGGCCTGCTCACGACATACGGGTCGCCGCTGTATCGCGACCATGTGCCGGCCACCGATTGCGCCATGGTGGCGCTGGTGCGGGCGCAGGGCGCGGTGATCGTCGGCAAGACCAACGTGCCGGAGTTCGGCGCCGGCGCCAATTCGCGCAATCCGGTGTGGGGCGCCACCGGCAACCCGTTCAACCCGCTGCTGAACCCCGGCGGTTCCTCCGGCGGCTCGGCGGTGGCGCTGGCGTGCGACATGCTGCCGGTCTGCACCGGGTCCGACACCGGCGGTTCCTTGCGCATTCCCGCCGCGATGAACGGCGTGGTGGGCTTCCGCCCCTCGCCCGGCCTGGTGCCGATGGACACGCGCGGCCTCGGCTGGACGCCGATTTCCGTGCTCGGCCCGATGGGGCGGGACGTGCCGGATACGCGCATGCTCTTCGCCGCCCAACTCGGCGTCGATGACCGTGACCCACTCTCTTATCCGCTCGACCCCGAGACCATCGCGGGCTCACGGCGCGCCGATCTCAGCCGCCTCAGGGTGGCCTGGACGGCGGATTTCGGCCAGTGCCCGGTGAGCACGGAAATCCGCACGGCGATGGCGGAGAAGGCGGCGTCGATGCGCCATCTGTTCCGCAGCTGCGACGAGGTGCCCTTCGATTTCGGCGAGGCCGACCGCTGCTTTGACGTGGTGCGGGCCACCAGCTTCCTCGCCCGCTACCACGCGACCTTCGAGCGCGACCACAACGCCCTCGGCCCCAATATCCGCGCCAACTACGAAATCGGCGCCGCCATGTCGCTGGTCGATGCCGCCTGGGCGCATGACGAGCAGACCCGGATTTTCCGCCGCTTCCAGGCGATGTTCCGCGATTATGACCTGGTGCTCTCGCCCACCGTCCCGGTCACGCCCTTCCCCTGGACGCAGCTCTATCTCGATGAGCTCGAGGGCGTGAAGCTGCGCAACTACTATCACTGGCTGTCGCTGACCTACTTCATCACCCTCGTCACCAACCCCGCGATTTCACTGCCGGTGGGCACGGACGCACATGGCATGCCCTTCGGCCTTCAGGTCACCGGCCGGTTCCACGGCGACGCCGCGCTGCTCGATGCCGCCGAGGCGATGGAGGCGGCCTTCGCCTCGATCCCCGGGCTCGGTCGCCCGCGCCCCGATCTCGCGCGGCTCGCCAGGCCGACGCCGGAGCTGCTGAGCCTTGCCCTGAGTCGCCCGGATGCAAGGTGGTGCCAGGCGCAGCCGGGGCTACTCGGGTAATGGGGTTTAGGAAGCAAGCGGTTCTTTTTTGAAAAAAAGAACCAAAAAACTTTTATCCGACGGCCGCGGAGTCTTCCGGGGTAGCCGTGAACCAAACGGATAGAAAGTTTTTGCTTCTTTTTTCAAAAAGAAGCGCTTCCTTCCTCCTTCAACACCAGCACCTCGCCCGCCACTCGCACGCCAACAGGCTCCCCCTCCAGCAGGGTCAGCGCACACTCGGTGCCGGACATGCGGCAGCCGATGCGGCGGCCTTGCCAGTGCACCGTGAACGCCAGCGCCGACCAGCCGGCGGGCAGCCGGGGATCGAGCGCCAGCGTGTCGCCCATCAGGTCGAGCCCGGCGAAGCCAAGCAGAACCGCCTGCCACAGCCCGCCCAACCCGGCGATATGGATGCCAGCGCTGCTGTCGCTCTCCGGCCCCAGATCGGCGGCGATGGTGGCGCGCAGATGGGTCAACGCCTCCTCAGCCATGCCGAGCCGGGCGGCGACCAGGGCGTGCATGGCGTGGCTGAGCGAGCTGCCATGGGCGCAGCGGTCAGCGTAGTGGCGGTAGTTGAGGGCGAGCGCGGCGCCGGGGAATTCCTCCGGTAGCAGGGCGGCGAGCATGACCACGTCGGCCTGCTTGGCGACCTGGCTGGCCGCCACCCGCTCCCGGCCCACCAGCACGTCGATCGGGACGGTGCGCTGCGGGTAGGCGGCGAGGTCCAGCGGTTTCAGGGCGTGGAAGCCGGCGAATTGCTCGTAGAGCCCGGTGGCGGGATCGAGCCCGGTGGCGATGCGGGACGCCGCATCGCGCCAGTCCGCCAGTTCGGCCTCGGCGAGCCCGAGCGCCGCGGTGAGGCGCTCGGCATCGTCAGGCCAGTCCCGCCGCAGCAGGGCCAGCACCTCCAGCCCGCGCGCGATCGACCAGCGTGCCATCACGTTGGTGAAGGCGTTGTCGTCAACGTCCTCGTGATATTCATCGGGGCCAATGACGTGGCGGATATGGCGCCGCCCGTCGGACTCGGGCTGGGCGCGGGAGGCCCAGAAGCGGGCGATCTCCAGCAGCAACTCCGCGCCCGCCTCGCGCAGGAAGCGGCTGTCACCGCTGGCGCGCCAGTACATCCACACGGCATGGGCGATGTCGGCGCTGATATGCTGCTCGAAACGGCCGGTCAGCACGTCGACCATGCTGCCGTCCGGTCCGATCACCTGGTCGGGCGTGGTCTCGCGGCCGGTATCGGCGGATTCCCATGCGAACAACGCGCCGCGGCAGCGGATCGCGATGGCCTTGGCGCGGGCGGCGGGCAAGGTGCGGTGGCGGTAGGTGAGCAAGGCGCGCGCCGCCTCCGGCCAGGTGGCGATGTAGAAGGGCAGCAGATAGGTCTCGGTGTCCCAGAAGACATGGCCAAGATAACCATCGCCCGAGAGGGCGCGGGCGCCGATGGAAACCGCGGGGTCGTCGGGGTTGGCGACGGCGCACATATGGTAGATCGCGAAACGCAGCCCCTCGGCCAGGGCGGCGTCGCCGGCGAGGTCGATGGCGCTGTCCTGCCAACGCCGCGCCCAGGCCGCCTCATGCGCCGCAAGCGAGGCGCGCCAGCCGAGCCGGGCGGCGCGGTCGCGGGCGGCGCGGGCCAAAGACAGCGGGTCCGGCCGGGCGCCATCGACGCGGGCCACGCCGGCGATGCGCTCGAACTCGATGGTTTCGCCGGCTATGGAGCGCCAGCACCAGGTCCATTGTAGCGGGGGAGCCGGCGCCGGGGCGACCTCGACGCCTGCGCGCAGCAGTCGGGCCGCACCGGCGATCGCTGCCCGATGGCCGGGGGTCGCGGTGCGCCAGCCGATCGCATCGGGCGCGAGCGTGTCGATGACGAGATCAAGGCCGGCGATGTCGAGTGGGGCGGTGAGGCGCACCGCGATCCCGTCGCGGTCGAGGGTGAAGGCGAGATGTTGCAGGGCGACGGCGCGGTCGGCCAGCGACAGCGCGCGGGTGTGGCGCAGCGTGGCGACGACTCCGCTGGGATGCAGATGCCGCCATTCGCCGGTGAGCACGGCGCGGCGCAGATCGAGCCGGCGGCGATGGTCGAGCAGATCGCCGGTGGCGAGCCAGAGCGGCAACCCATCGAGCGTGATGCGCAGGCGTGACCAGTCCGGCACCGGTTGCAGCGCGGGGACGGCGGGGAGCGTGTCCGGGGTGTCAAACAGGCCGGCGACGAGGCAGCGCGGCCAGGACGACCAGCGCTGATAGCCGAGCCGACTGATCCAGGAAGGGCCCCGGCTTGCCGCCCGGGCGGCGCGCTCGCCGAGAAACCCGTTGGCCAGGGCGAGCCGCGCCTCGATCGAGGCCTCGCGCGCCGGGTCGACGCCGGCGACCTCGACCGTCCAGCCATCATCGGTATCGGGGTGCGGCGCGGTGATCATACGGGGCTCCCTGGGCTGGGGTTGGCGCGGAGCCGGCCGTCGGCCAGTGGCGCGATGTCAAGCAGGTCGAGCGAGGTCAACACGAGATCGGCCCCCGCGGCGAGGAGGGCCGCGCAGTCCTGCCGGCGGGCGATGCCGAGGGCCGCCATGCCGCCGGCGCGGGCGGCGCGGATGCCGGCGGGCGCGTCTTCGACCACCAGGCAGGCGGCGGGATCGAGGCCGAGTGCTGCGGCGGCGCGCAGGAACAGCTCGGGATCGGGCTTTCCGCGCGCCAGTTCGATGCCGCTGAGATCGGCGTGGAAGAGCGCGCGCAGCGGATGGCCGGCGGCGTCGGTGAGCCGGGCGATCATCGCGGCGGCATTGCGGGAGGAGGAGGCGAGCGCCAGGCGGAGCCCGGCGTCATGCAGCCGCCCGGCGAGGCGGACCGCGTCGGGGAAGGCGGTGAAGCGCCCCTCGGCGATCAGCGCGGCCACGCGGGCCTGCTTGGCGGCACCGTAGCGCGCGACCCGATCGGCATCGGCCGGCGGCGCGAGGGCCGCGAGGGTGGCGCGCGCGCCGTCTTCGCGCGGCCGGCCGGCGACCTCGGCCTGATAGAACGCGGGCGTGAAGCCGGCGGGGTCCACGAAATCGGCCAAGGCGGCGCGCCAGGCCTGCTCATGCGGGGAATCGACCAGTACGCCATCGACATCGAAAATCGCGCCACGGATCGCCCGGGGCGGATCAGACCCGGCGGGTGGCATGGCGGGTGATCGGCTTGTGGCGGGTTTCGGGCAGCGCCGTCCATACGAGGAGGCTGGCCGCGGCCCCGGCGGCGGCCAGCGCGATGAAGGCGGGACTATCGCCGAAGCGATCGGCAATGGCGCCGCCGACCAGGGTGCTGAGCGCGGTGCCCACCCCCATGAACAGCCCGACGATCCCCATCGCCAGGTTGAAGCGGCCGCGGTGGTGCGTGATGTCGGCGACGATCAGCGGGATCAGCACGCCGAGCACCGCGGCGCTGATGCCATCGAGGGCCTGGAATGTGATCATCAGCAGCGGGTGGCCATCGAGCGCCAGCAGCAGCGCCCGCACCGTCATCGCCGCGAAGCCGGCGAGCAGCACGATCCGCCTTCCATGGCTCTGGGCGAGTTGGCCGATGCGGGGGGAGAGGGCGGCGGCGATGAGTTGCGGCACGATGATGGCGGCGGCGACGATGAGCTCGGTGCCGTGCCAGCCGGTGCGGGCGATGGCGTTGGCGGCGAGCGGAAGAATCCAGGCATTGCCGAGATAGAACAGCGCGAGACAGGCGCCGAAAATCAGCAGGCAGGGATCGGTGGCGACCTGCCAGCCGCGATCGGGCTCGGGGCGGGCATGCTTGGGCGGGGCGGCGCGATGGTCGGTGCGGTCCGGCGCGGCGGCGATGTCGCTGGGGTGAATCGTGGTCAACGCGGCCAGGGCGGCGAAACCGGCGAAGGCGGAGAGGATGATGGTGGCGCGGTGGGAATACCAGGTACCGATCGCCCCCATCAGCCCCGCCGCGACCACCGAGCCGAGGGCGGAGAAGCGGGTATTATGGCCGAAGCGCTCGCCCAGCGCGTCCTTGTGCGCGAGCGAGAGGGTGATCGCGGCGATGGAGGGGCCGAGCACGCAGCTCGCCGCCCCCTGCAATACCGCCGCGGCCAGCACCACGCGGTGGCTCGGCCAGATGCCGATCATCAGTGCGGCGACCGCCACCAGCAGGATCGCGCCGCCGGCCGCCATGCGCTTGCCGGGCGCGGCATCCACCAGCATGCCGCCCGGGATTTGCGAGGCCATCGCCGCCATCGCGCTCACCGACAGGGCGAAGCCGACCTCGGCGCCGGTCCAGCCATGGGTGGTGAGATAGACCGCGAGGAAGGCGCCGAACCCCGTCTGCATCAGCGCGACGAGGAGGTTGAGCCAGTTGAGGCTGATGAGGCTGCGGTCGATCACGCCGCCAACCTATCCCGACGATCGCGACATGGGTATCGGCACGCTAACCCCTGATCTCCGCCAGCCCGTCGCGGTCCTGCACGGAGACGCAGATCGAGGCGAGCGTGCGCTCCTCGGTGTACGGCCAGGGGCGCCCGCGATGCATGGTGGCACGCTCGTCCCAGATCACCACGTCCCCGGGCCGCCAGGCATGGGTGTAGATGCGGTCATCACTGGTGCAGAACGCGGTCAGCCGGTCGATCAGCGCGGTGCCTTCCTCCGGGTCCATGCCCTCGATGGCGCAGACATGGGAGGCGATGTAGAGCGCATCCTCCCCGGTCACCGGGTTGCGCCACAGGGACTTCCAGGTCTGGTCCGGCCATTTGGTGAATTTTTCGAGACGCGCCAGTTCCGCATTGATCTTGCTGCGGGAATGCGAGGCGCGGTGACGGAACACGGCGTGGCGCACCTGTTCCTTGAGATCCTCCGGCATGTCCCGCCATGCGGCCCTTGTGCTGACGAACTCCGTCTCCCCCCCGGTCGAGCTCAGCACCCGCGCCGCCAGGATATTGGCCAGCGCGGGCACCGGCAGGAAGGTGCTGTCGGTGTGCCAGAGCTGGTTGCCGATGAGGTTCAGCGTATGGAAATCATCGGGCGCCGAGATGGTGTTCTCGCCGATCTTGTTGCTGACGTTGTCCATCCTGGGCTTGGGCCCGTTGCGGCCCATCGAGCGGTCCTCGATCGGGCCGAAGAGCGCTCCGAAGGCGAGATGCCCCTCGTCATCGAGCTGTTGGCCGCGGAACAGCAGCAGCGAATGGCGCTCGAACAGCTCGCGGATCTCGGGATAGCCATTGGTCGGCGTGAGGGTCCGCAGATCCACGCCGTGAACCTCGACGGCGAAATCGCGGTGCAGTGGCGTGGTGTGCGGCATGGTCTACTCCGTGGGCGTGATGGCGCGGGAAACGAGGGGAAGGCAAGGGGTAGGAAGCGCTCCTTTTTTGAAAAAAAGGAGCAAAAAACTTTTATCCGTTTGTCGTGTACCGCACCCAATCATCCCGGGAGGGTACGCCAGGAAGCGGATAAAAAAGTTTTTTTGGTTCTTTTTGTTCACAAAAAGAACATCCTTCCTTTCCTGTCACCCTCCCGCGATAAAAATCCGTGTCTTCCAACGGACAAGGTATCAGCCGATCTCCGCCAGGATTTCGTCGAAGGCGACGAGGAAGGCGTCCGCGTGTTCCTGCTTGAACACCAGCGGCGGGCGGAACTTCAGCACGTTGCGGAAGATACCGGCATTGCTGGTGAGGAAGCCCTTCTCCTTCAACCGGTCGACGATATCGACGGTGCGCTCGACATCCGGCGTCTTCTGCCCGTCGTCCTTGATGATCTCGACGCCGGCGAACAGGCCGACGCCGCGCACATCGCCGATGATGGGGCAACCAGGCGCGCGCTGCTTCAGCGCCGCCTTGAGATTGGCGCCGACGGTGGTGACGCTGTCGAGCAGGTTCTCGCGCTCAATGTAGTCGATCACGGCATGGCCCACCGCCGCCTGCAGCGGGCTCGAGGCGAAGGTGTTGAAGTAGCGGGTGCGGGCGCGGAACCCATCCACCAGCTCTTTGCTCGCGGCGGTCGCGGCGAGCGGCAGCCCATTGCCCATCGGCTTGCCGGTGACGACGATATCCGGCGTGAAGCCGGTCACCTCATAGCCCCACCACTTGCCGCTGCGGCCGTAGCCGGCCTGCACCTCGTCGGAGATCACCAGCCCGCCGGCGGCGCGCGCCATAGCGGCGGCGCGGGCCATGAAATCGCCGGGGATGTCCGGCAGCCCCTCATTGGCGAGGATGGAGCACAGGATCAGCCCGGCGAAGCCCTGGCCGCTGTCGTTCAGGCTCTTGATGGCGGCGGCGAGTTCCGCGAGGTAGGCCTCGCAGAGTTCGGCCGCGCTCTGCCCCTCATGCATCGGGCGATACAGCTCGGGGAAGGGGAAGGAGCGCACCTCTGGGCTGGAATTCTGCCCGCTGACCAGGCGCGTCAGCTTGCTCACCGCCTCCGAATTGCCGTGATAAGTGGCGTTGGAGCAGACGATGCCGTTCTTCCCGGTGGCGAAGCGGGCCATGCGCAGTGCGACCTCGATCGCCTCGGTGCCGGAGCAGGAGACGATGACGCTCTCGATCTTCGGTCCGCCCTCTTCTGGCTTAGGGTGCAGACCGACGAGCCGCTCGATGAAATTGAGGATGCCCTCATGCAGGTAGCGGCTGTGCACGTTGAGCGTGGACTGCGCCTTGGTCATCGCCTCGACGATGAAGGGGTTGGCGTGGCCGACGCAGGGGACGTTGTTGTACATGTCCACGTAGCGCTTGCCAGCGGGGTCATACAAATAGACTCCATCGCCGCGCACGAGATGCAGCGGCGAGGAGTAGAAGAGCGGCGCACCGGTGCCCATGAGCTGGTCACGGCGGGCGAGCAATTGTTGGGTGGTCATCGAGGGCGGCCTCCGGGCGGCATTGATCCGCACACTGCGCCGCAGCCGCGCCGCGCCGTCAAGCCGGGTTCGATGAAAACTGGGGCGGATCGCGCGGCTTGGCTGGCGCTCCCCTATCCCGCACATGCGCCAGCGCCGCCGCGCGGGAGGGTCCCGCGCAGCGCCGAGGCGACACCAATGCCGCCGGTACATCGCGCCTCCTCCAGGCGCAGCTCCGCCGCCGGCACGGCGCCGCGCAGCCGGACAATCGAGGTCGGGTAGATGTACCGCCGCACCATTGCCCGCCGCCCCGCATCCGCATGCACGCGCGCGCGCTCGGCCGCCAGGCCCCGAAAGGCCGCATCCTCCGGCAGATCGGGGCCAGCCAGCACCGCCTGCACCCAGGCGATCCGGCGCAATTCCTTTTCCAGCCCGGCCCGGCGCCGATGCCCCTCCGGCAACGCGTCACAGCGCGCCTGCAACATGGCCGCCCGGGCGCCCAACGCACCACACAGCACCGCCAGCATATGCCGCAGCACGTGCAGCAAAGCCTGGAGGTGAGAGGCGCGGGGCG
>CAIYPH010000020.1 GCA_903928045.1 uncultured Rhodospirillales bacterium | reverse complement strand
CTGGCATCCGGATTTCTCTTTCCGGCTGTTGCTGGAGCCCGAGGATTTCGCCCAGGCGCGCTTCAGCCAGGTGCCGCCATTCGGGTTTTTCACCCTGGTGCGCCTCTCGAATTAATTGCTTGCGCGCGTTATACCCGGTTCGGGCCTTGATCTCCTCGCCGGGGTCTTGTAGCCGGTCTTATGCAATGCGGGGTGCTTTTCGACCCCGCGCGATCTCAGCGGGATGGATCAGCCGATGCACGTTCTACGGCGGCTCTTCGCCACACTACTCACCCTGGCCACCGGGGTGATCTTTGCCGTGCCAGCAATGGCACAGGCACCGCGCAACTGGCAGATGGGGATGCAGGCCGCGGCCAGCCCGGTCGCCGAGCGCATTCACAGCCTGCATGACCTGGTGCTGATTATCATCACCGTCATCACGATCTTCGTGGCCGGCCTGCTCGTATACGTGATGTGGCGGTTCAACGCCCGGCGCAATCCGGTGCCGAGCAAGTTCTCACACCACACTGGCCTCGAGATCGCCTGGACGGTGATCCCGGTTCTCATCCTGGTGGTCATCGCCATCCCGAGCTTTCGCCTGGTGTATTACGAAGACCGGACGCAGAACGCGGACATGACGATCAAGGTCATGGCCCATCAGTGGTACTGGGAATACACCTACCCCGATTCAGGCAACCTGAACTTCCGGAGTGATTGGGTGCAGGACGCCGACCTCAAGCCGGGCCAGCTGCGCCTGCTCGATGTCGACAATCCCCTGGTGGTGCCGGTCGGCAAGAACATCCGCATTCTGACCAACAGCGCGGACGTCATCCACAGCTTCTATGTTCCCTCTGTGGGCGTGCAGCGCTACGCGATCCCGGGCCGCACCATCGAGACCTGGGTGCGGGTTGACCGGCCGGGGACGTATTACGGCGAATGCAACCAGATCTGCGGCACCAACCACAGCTTCATGCCGATCGCCATCACGGCGGTGCCGCTCGCCGAGTATCAGGCGTGGGAGAAGACGGCCAAGGCGAAGTTTGCCGAGGGGCAGCCAATCCCCGCGCCGGCGCAGGCCTCGACCGAGACGATCCGCCTTGCCCAGGTCCAGCACTGATCCGCGATCGGTGCACGTAGGAGACGACAGATGACTGCCACGACACACGACCACGCGCATGACGGCCCTGGGCATCATGGGTACGGGCACGACGACCATCACGACCACAAGCCCGGCTTTTTCGCCCGCTGGTTCTGCAGCACCAACCACAAGGACATCGGGACGCTCTACCTGATTTTCGCCGTCATCGGCGGTCTGACGGGTGGCGCGTTGTCGATCTGGATGCGCGCCGAGCTGGCCCATCCCGGCATCCAGTACTTCGGTACTGGGCAGCATTGGAACGCCGTGATCACGTCGCACGGTCTGCTGATGATCTTCTTCTCGGTGATGCCCGCGCTGATCGGTGGTTTCGGCAACTGGTTCGTGCCGATCATGATCGGGGCGCCGGACATGGCGTTCCCGCGCCTGAACAACATCAGCTTCTGGCTACTGCCCCCGGCCTATGTGCTCATCCTCGCCGGCCAGATGACCGGTGACGGCGCGGGGCCGGGCTGGACGCTCTATCCGCCACTGTCCAATTCGACTTTCCAGGGCGGCCCGGCCGGCGACTTCGTGCTGTTCGCGCTGCACCTTGCCGGTATTTCCTCGCTGCTCGGCGCCATCAACTTCATCACCACCATCTTCAACATGCGCGCTCCGGGGATGACCCTGCACCGCATGCCGCTGTTCGTGTGGTCGGTGCTGGTGACCGCGTTCCTGCTGCTGCTCTCCGTGCCGGTGCTTGCGGGCGCCATCACCATGCTGATCACCGACCGTAATTTCGGCACCGCGTTCTTCAACCCCGAAGGCGGCGGCGACCCGGTGCTGTTCCAGCATCTGTTCTGGTTCTTCGGCCACCCCGAAGTGTACATCATGATCCTGCCGGGCTTCGGCATTATCAGCCACATCATCTCGACCTTCTCGAAGAAGCCGATCTTCGGCTACCTCGGCATGGCTTACGCGATGGTGGCCATCGGTGTCGTCGGCTTCGTGGTGTGGGCGCACCACATGTATATCTCGGGCATGGACGTTGACACCCGCGCCTACTTCATGGCCGCGACGATGGTGATCGCGGTGCCGACCGGCATCAAGATCTTCTCCTGGATCGCGACCATGTGGGGCGGATCGATCGAGCTCGAAGTGCCCATGTTGTGGGCGCTCGGCTTCATTTTCCTCTTCACCGTCGGAGGCGTGACCGGCGTGGTGCTGTCCAACGCCGGCATCGACCAGGTGCTGCACAACAGCTACTACGTGGTGGCGCATTTCCACTACGTGCTGTCGCTCGGCGCTGTGTTCTCCATGTTCGCCGGTTTCTACTACTGGATCGGCAAAATGAGCGGCCACCAGTATCCGAAGACGCTGGGCAAGATCCACTTCTGGATGACGTTCATCGCTGTGAACATCACCTTCTTCCCGCAGCACTTCCTTGGCCTCGCCGGCATGCCCCGCCGCTATGTGGACTATCCCGCAGCCTTCGAGGGCTGGAATACGGTGTCCTCGTACGGCGCCTATCTCGGCGGCTGCTCGATGGTGCTGTTCGTCATCATCTGCTTCGTGACCTTCGCGTCGAAGCAGAAGCTGGCCGACAATTACTGGGGCGAAGGTGCGACCACCCTCGAGTGGACGCTCACCTCCCCGCCGGCGTTCCACACCTTCGAGGAATTGCCGCGGCTGCGGTAGCACCATGAGCGAACCGACACAGATCGGTCTCGGCGAAAGCAGGGGGGGCAGCGCGCCCTCCCTGAATTTGCTTACGGACCAGACAGACCTCTCCACCGCGGCCGACTGGTTTGCGCTATTGAAGCCGCGGGTGATGACGCTCGTGGTGTTCACCGGCTGGATCGGCCTCGCGGTGGCGCCGGGACATCTGCACCCCGTCCTCGCATTTACCGCGATCCTCTGCATCGCGGTGGCGGCCGGCGCCTCGGGTGCGATCAATATGTGGTACGATCGAGACATCGACTCGGTGATGCGACGTACCCAGAACCGGCCGATTCCCGCCGGGCGAATCGCCCCGGGCGAGGCGCTGGGCTATGGCATCACGCTCGCTGCCTTCGCGGTTGTGGTGATGGCCCTGGCGACCAACGTGGTCGCCGCCGCGGTGCTGGCGTTTTCCATCCTGTTCTACGTCTTCGTCTACACCATGTGGCTGAAGCGGCGGACGCCGCAAAACATCGTCATCGGCGGGGCGGCCGGCGCCTTCCCCCCGGTGATCGGCTGGGCGGCAGTCACCGGCGGGTTCGACATGATGCCGCTGCTGATGTTCGCGATCGTGTTCTTCTGGACGCCGCCACATTTCTGGTCGCTGTCGCTGTTCGCCCATGCCGATTACGCCCGGGCCGGGGTGCCGATGCTGCCGGTGGTGGCCGGTGCGCGGCATACGCGAGTGCAGGTCGTGCTCTACACGCTCCTGCTGGTGCCGTTGACCCTGGTACCCTGGGCGATGGGCCTCGCCGGTATGGTCTATGGGCTGGCGGCATTGGTGCTTGGGCTCGGGTTCATCGTCTGCGCCGTACGGGTGCTGCGCGACTCGCAGGACCCCCAGGGGATCAGCCTGACGGGGGACGCGCCTGCACGGGCGGCCTTCAAGTATTCTATCCTCTATTTGTTCGTGCTGTTCGCCTCTCTCGCGGTGGACCGGTTCGTTGGTTGACGCACCGGAGATGCTGCCGCCCTTGTCGCGGGACGAGTCGCGCGCGATCGGCCGGCGCCGGCGCGGGCGGAATTGGCTGATGTTCGCCACTCTGATCGCCTTAGTTGGCCTGTTCTACGCGATCACCTTGGTGAAGATCAGCCAGGGCACGATGAAGTTCTGATCATGGCAAAGCGTGGCAACGGCATACTCGCTCTTTCCCTGGTGGGCGTGATCTTCGCCATGGGCGGACTCGCCTTCGCCTCGGTGCCGCTCTACCGCCTGTTCTGCGCCGCCACCGGTTATGGGGGCACGCCGCAGATCGGGCGAGTCGCGCATGGCGTCACCGGCCGTACTATTACCGTGCGCTTCAACGCAGACGTGAACCGCGAAATGCCTTGGCAATTCGAGCCGCTGCAGACCGCGATCACCCTGCCGCTCGGCGAGGAGCGCCCCGCCTTCTACACCGCCCGCAACCTCGCCGCGACGCCGGTCACCGGGGTATCGACCTACAACGTAACGCCTGAAAAGGCCGCGCGGTTCTTCCACAAGACCGAGTGCTTCTGCTTCAACGAGCAGACCATCGCCGCGCATGGCGAAGCGCAGTTTCCACTGAGCTTCTACGTCGACCCTGCCATCGCCGAGGACGCCGGTACCGCTGACGTGACCACGATTACCCTGAGCTACACCTTCTTCCGGTCCCTCGACGATGCCGCACGCACCGGCGCGCTCGCCAAGGCCGGGCCACATATTGGGGCCGCAAGCGCGCGCGACCCCTTGATACCACCCACGAATTGATGATGATGCGCCCAACCTATCGAATGGATCCGGCATGAGCAGCGACACGCACGGTGAGTCTTACGTCCCCTCCGGACTGAAGCACCCCTATCACCTGGTTGACCCGAGCCCCTGGCCCCTGGTTGGCGCCCTTAGTGGCGCGCTCACGCTGTTCGGCATCGTGATCGCCGCGCATTTCCACAACTTCCTGCCGCTCATCGCTGGCTTGGTGGTCGTGCTGTTCACCATGTTCATGTGGTGGCGCGACGTGCTGAAGGAGAGCGCCACCGCCGGTCTTCACACGGTGATCGTGCGACTCGGCCTGCGCTACGGCATGATCATGTTCATCGCCTCCGAGGTGATGTTCTTCGTCGCCTTCTTCTGGGGCTATTTCCACTTCGCCCTGCTTCCCGAGCATGTGCTCGGCACCGATACGCCGATGTGGCCGCCCAAGGGCGTGCTGACGTTCGATCCGTGGAACCTGCCGCTGCTCAACACCATGATCCTGCTGCTCTCCGGCACCACGGTCACCTGGGCGCATCACTCCCTGCTCGAAGGCAACCGCAAGGGCCTGGTGTGGGGCCTGTTCCTCACTGTCTGCCTTGGCCTCCTGTTCACCACCTGCCAGGCGATAGAGTATTCGCACGCTCCCTTCGCCTTCGCGGGCGGCGGCATCTACTCCTCGGTTTTCTTCCTCGCCACTGGCTTCCACGGCTTCCACGTGATCATCGGCACGACGTTCCTTTTCGTCTGCTGGATCCGTGCCCTCCGTGGATCCTTCACCCCGGCGCGCCATTTCGGCCTCGAGGCGGCCGCCTGGTACTGGCACTTCGTGGACGTGGTGTGGCTGTTCCTCTTCGTCTGCATCTACTGGCTCGGTCACGGCGTGATCGCGGCGGAGTGACGCACACCCCGCCACCCTGGTGGCAGGCGGCTCTGAACGGCTCCTGTCCGCGCTGCGGGCAGGGCCG
>CAIYPH010000019.1 GCA_903928045.1 uncultured Rhodospirillales bacterium | reverse complement strand
CCTCGACCCCGCTGGGGGCTGAGCCCCCAGACCCGCATTCGTTTAAGTGGGTTTGGGATGAGGGAGGGGGCCTACTCGGTGGTTGCAACCACGGAGCGGGCCCCCTCTCTCTTTCTCCGGCAATCCTTAATGCATGAGGTCCAGGGGCTCGGCCCCTGGCAGGGGTCGAGGGGACAGCGTCCCCTCGCGTTCCCTTCCCTCCATCACTCCGCCGCGACGCGGCGGCGGGGTGGGGTGAGGATGATCGGCGCGAGGTCTGGGGCGTTGAAGGAGGCGGCGCTGCGTTCCTGGCTGGCGGGTTCGTAGAGGGTGGTGCGTTGCAGGGGGGTTCGGCCGGCCCGGCGGATGAGGGCTTCCATGTCTTCGGGCGGCATTTCCTGGCCGTGCTGGGTTCCGGCGGCGCGGGAGATGCTTTCATTCATGAGGGTGCCGCCCATGTCGGAGGCCCCGGCGTTGAGGGCGGCGAGCGCGCCGTCCGGGCCGAGCTTCACCCAGGAGGCCTGGATGTTGGGCACGAGGGGATGCAGCACGAGGCGGGCGACGGCGTGCATGAGGATGGCCTCACGGTAGGTCGGCCCTTTGCGGGCGAGGCCGCGCAGATACATCGGCGCTTCCATGTGCACGAAGGGCAGCGCGACGAATTCGGTGAGCCCCCCGGTTTCGGCCTGGAGATCGCGCAGCCGGAGCAGATGCCGCGCCCAGGCGAGCGAGGTCTCGACATGGCCGTACATGATGGTCGAGGTGGTGCGGATGCCGACCTGGTGGGCGGTGCGGACGACGTTCAGCCACTGCTCGGTGTTGATCTTGTCGGGGCAGATGACAGCGCGGATTTCGTCATCAAGGATTTCGGCGGCGGTGCCCGGCAGGGTGCCGAGCCCGGCGTCCTTGAGGCGCAGGAGGTAGTCGCGCAGCGGCAGTCCGAGGGTGGCGGCTCCTTGGGTGACTTCGAGGGGGGAGAAGGCGTGGATATGCATCCCCGGCACGGCTTCACGGATGGCGCGGCAAATCTCGAGATAGGTTTCGCCGGTGTATTCGGGGTGGATGCCGCCCTGCATGCAGACCTCGGTGGCGCCGCGCTCCCAGGCCTCCTCGGCGCGGCGGGTGATCTCGCCGAGTTCGAGATCATAGGGCTTGCCGCGCAGGTTCTCGTGGGTCTTGCCCTTGGAGAACGCGCAGAACTTGCAGGCGTAGTAGCAGATGTTGGTGTAGTTGATGTTCCGCACGACGACATAGCGCACCACCTCGCCGGCGGTCTCGCGGCGCACGGCATCGGCGGCATCGCAGACATAGGTGAAATCGACATCGCGGGCGGCGAACAGGCGGCGGATTTCCGGCACCTCCAGCCGCGCGCCGCCGGCCGCCTTGGCGACGATGCGGCGCAGCGCAGGGTCCACCATGGCGGAGAGCACCTTGGGCAGGACGGGCACCACCGGCAGGCCGGGCGCCCAGGCGTCATCACGCGCGAGGCCCTCGGCGTCGCTGTCCTGCAACACCCGTGTCGCCACCTTCGGCGCCAGCCACTCCTTCGGCTTCAGCGCGTATTCCGGGTAGACCGGCAGGCGCTGCACCAGGATCTTGCCCATCGAGGCGGTGCGCATCGCCAGCGCCTCGATCTCCGGCCACGGCGCCTCGGGGTTCACGTGATCGGGGGTGACGGGGGAGACGCCGCCCCAGTCGTTGATGCCGGCGGCGAGGATGCGCTCATAGCCCTGGGGCGTGAGATTGGGCGGCGCCTGGAGGTTCATCTCGGCGCCGAGGATCAGCCTGGCGGCGGCGACCGTCCACAGCAGGTCATCGAGATCAGGCTCCTCCGCGGCGGCGGCCTTGGTGTCGGGCTTGGCGCGGAAGTTCTGCACGATCACTTCTTGGATGTGGCCGTATGCGCGGTGCAGGTCGCGAATGGCCAGCAGCGAGTCGAGCCGCTCGGCGCGGGTTTCGCCGATGCCGATCAGGATGCCGGTGGTGAAGGGCACCTTGAGTTCGCCGGCGAGGCGGATGGTCTCCAGCCGCACGGCCGGGCGCTTGTCGGGCGAGCCGTAATGCACGCCGCCCTTCTCGCAGAGCCGCTCGGAGACGCTTTCCAGCATGATCCCCTGGCTCGCCGTCACCTCGCGCAGCCCGGCGATTTCATCCCGCGTCATCACCCCGGGGTTGGCGTGCGGCAGCAGGCCGGTCTCCTTCAGCACCAGGGCGCACATGGCGGTGAGGTAGGAGATGGTGGTGGGATGGCCGAGCTCGGCCAGCGCGTTGCGGGCGGCGGAGTAGCGCAGCTCCGGCTTGTCACCGAGCGTGAACAGCGCCTCGGTGCAGCCCGCCGCGGCGCCGGCGCGGGCAATGGCGAGGATTTCCTCGGGCGGCATGAAGGCCGCCTTCCCCGCGCGCGGGCGCTCGGCGAAGGTGCAGTAGTGGCAGACGTCGCGGCAGAGATGGGTGAGCGGGATGAACACCTTGCGCGAATAGGAGACGTTGCGGCCATGCGCGGCGTCCCGCATCGCGGCGGCTTCCGCCATCAGGGCAGCCAGCTTCATCGCCTCGATCCGGGCGAGCAGGGCCGCATCCTCGGTGGCTGGCGTCATGGCGTTGGTGTCTCCCGGCTGGTCTTGTGGGGCATATGGTGTGCTAGCCTTGGTTGTCACGCAATGCAGGGGAACGCAGATGAAATTCGGCTTCAACATGCCCACCGCCGGCCCCCTTTACGGCGCGGCCGACATCACCCGCCTGGCGATCGCCGGCGAGGCGCTGGGGTTCGACTACCTCACCTTCTCCGACCACGTGGTGATCCCCAACGATATCTCGACCCGCTATCCCTATACCGATACCGGCGAATTCCCCAAAGGCGCCAGCGGCGCGCGGCATGAGCAGCTGATCGAGCTCACCTATATCGCCGCCAAGACCAACCGGATCCGGCTGGTCACTTCGGTGATGGTGGTGCCACATCGCCCCCCCGTGCTGACGGCGAAAATGCTGGCGACGATTGACGTGCTCTCGGGCGGGCGGCTCACGGTCGGCGTCGGCGCAGGCTGGTTGAAGGCGGAGATCGAGGCGCTCGGCGCCCCTCCCTTCGCCGAGCGCGGCGCGGTGACGGATGAGTACATCGCCGCCTTCAAGGAGCTCTGGACGTCCGACACGCCGAAATTCCGGGGCACCTACACTCAGTTCGAGAACCTGGATTTCGCCCCGAAGCCGGTGCAGCGCCCGCATCCGCCGATCTGGGTGGGCGGCGAATCGGGCCCGGCGCTGCGGCGCACGGCGGCGCTGGGCGATGCCTGGTATCCGATCGGCACCAACCCTTCGCATCCGCTCGACAGCCATAAGCGCCTCGCCAACGGCATCGCGCGGCTGCGCCAGTTGACCGCGGCGGCGGGGCGCGACCCCGGCGCCGTCGGCGTCACCTACCGGGTGCAGCGCTACGGCGCCGGCGTGCCGGCCACGGTGAGCGATGGCGAGCGGCGCCTGTTCTCAGGTTCCCTTGGCGACGTAGTGCAGGATATCCGTGACCTATCGGCGCTGGGCGTTGGACATCTGGATGTGGGGTTTGCGGCCGATACGGTGGATGGGGCGATTGCGGAGTTGAAGGCGTTCGCCGAGCAGGTGCGGGCGAAAGTTTAAGGAGGCGGCTTTTTTGGGATGGTGCCTCAGCCAAAGCTCTCCGTTTTAGAGGCGGGTAATTCGCCGTAGGTCGCGGCTTACGCTGTTCGGTTGTGGCTGGGTCTCGATCATGTATCCGTCTCGGAGAGCTTTGCCCCGTCGCTGACAACGCAGCGAAATAGAAATGGTTATGGGAACCACGACCTGAGCGGGGTCGAGGGGTGGAGCCCCCGCCTTGCTTGCTTACCCCGCCACCGATCGGACTGCCGCGTGGGCGGAGAGGATGGCGCCTTCTTGCCAGCCGGTGATGTAGGACATGTGTTCGCCGGCGAAGTGGAAGGGGCCATCGCCGGCCGTCAGGGTGCGGTAGTGGTCGCGGCGGGCGTCGCGGCTCCATTCGGCCCAGCCGCCGCGGTTGTGCGGGATATTGGGCCAGGCGACGCTGATGGCGTGGCCGAGGTGTTGGGCGCCGCCGGGGTGGAGGTGTTCGCCGTCGGCGAGGGCGGGGGCGATGCGCTCGGCGGGGGAGCGGGCGGCGAAGGCGAGGCCTTCGCGGTCGGACCAGATATAGGCGCCGACCAGGATGCCTTTTCGCTGATGCAGCCCGGCGGAGGGGTACCAGATTTGGGTGATGTCCCGCGTGGTCCAGGACAGGCCGCCGTAAATGGCGTCGTCCAGCTCCCAGAAGCGGCGTTCGGCCTGGAAGGCGATCTTGCCGGCCGGCACGTATTCGGGCGCGGCGATGGCGGCTTTGGTGGCGGGGGCGAAGTCGGCCGGAATATCGGCCAGCACCGGTAGCGGGATGGTGCAGATGACGTGGTCGGCCTCGATCGCGTGGGCGCTGCCGTCCCGCAGGTTCCGCCATTCTACGCGGGCACCGCTGCCGGTGCGGCGCAACGCGGTGACTTCGGCCTGGGTGGTGATGGCAGGGCCGAGGCGGCGGGCGAAGGCCTCGCCGATGCGGCCCATGCCGCCGACGGGTTGCAGCATCACCGGCGATTGCAGGAAGCCTTCGGTGAAACTGGTTTTGTACTGCCAGAAATCGGCTTGCAGCAGGCGCCGGAGGTCAAGCGGCTCGGAGAGTTTGCCGGGTGCGTCGCCGCCGCCGGGGGGGTCGGTGAAACCACCGCGCGAGGAGCCCTTGTAGGCGAGGTCGCGGTCTAGCGCGCCGAAGCTGCGCAGCATGGCGCGCAGGCGGCCGCGGTCCTCGGCGGTGACGGGCTCGGCGAGGGCGGCGCGGTCGAGCGCTTTGGCCGCGAGTTCGGCGACGTAGCCGCGCTCATCAGCGATGACGCGCCGCGCACGTTGTCGTTTGCCGTCGAAGCCTTTCTCGTCATGAAGCCAGGCGGCGCGGTGGTCGTTGCTCATGATTTCGAGCGGCACGCCGAGCTCGCGGCAGTAGGAGAGCAGGGCCTCGTGGTGGAAGGGGATGCGGCCGGGGCCGGGGTTGAAATAGAGGTGAGGCTCGGCGTCCCACGCCACTTCCTGGGTCGAGCCAGCCTCGACGACGCGATCGCCGGCGCGCAGCGTCCAGTTGCGGCCGCCGGCGCGGTCGCGGGCTTCGAGGAGCGTGATGCGGTAGCCGGCCTTGCCGAGTTCCAGCGCTGCGGCCATGCCGGCGAGACCGGCGCCGAGAATGGCGACGTGCTTCCCGGCGCCGGAGCCCGGCGGGAGGCTGGGCGGCCCGGCATAGGCGGCGGGCACCGGCAGCAGGCCCATGGCGGCCATGGTGCGGTAGACCGCGGCCGCCCCGCCGGCATGGCCGACGCGGTGGATGAGACTGCGCCGGCTGATCGTCATGTCAGAATCTCCTGCGGGCCCGCAAGGCGGCTGCGAGCGTGCCGTCGTCGAGGACGTCGAGTGCGCCACCCATCGGCACGCCCTGGCCGACCCGGCTGATGGTGACGCCAAGGGGTTTGAGGCGATCGGTTAGCCAATGCGCGGTGGTGGCGCCATCGACGGTGGCGGACAGCGCCAGGATCACTTCGGTGACGCCGCCTTCGTCGATGCGGGCGAGCAAAGGCGCGAGGTTGAGGTCGTCCGGTCCGGTGCCGCCCAGCGCCGAGAGCGTGCCGCCGAGCACGTGATAGAGGCCGCGATGCACGTGCGCCCGCTCGAGCGCCCACAAATCGCCGACGCCCTCGACGACGCAGATCAGGCCGCGGTCGCGGTGCGAATCGGCGCAGATGGCGCAGGGGGCGGTGCTGTCGAGATTGCCGCAGAGGTCGCAGGTCTTGACCACCCTTGCGGCGTCGGCCAGCGCCATGGCGAGCGGCAGCATGCGGGCCTCGGGCTGCTGCAACAGGCGCAACGCGGCGCGCCGCGCGCTGCGCGGGCCGAGGCCGGGGAGCCTGGCGAGCAGGCCGATCAGGCGTTCGACCTCGGGGCCGCCCATCGGCTCAGAACGGCAGTTTGAAGCCCGGCGGCAGCGACAGCCCGCCGGTCAGGCGCTGCATCTCGGCCTGCTTGGCGGTGTCGATCTTGCGCTGGGCGTCGGCATGGGCGGCGACGATGAGGTCCTGCAGCATGTCCACGTCATCGGCGCTGGCGATCTTGGGGTCGATGCGGACGGATTTCAGCACGCCCTTGCCGTTGAGCGTGGCGCTGACCATACCGGCGCCGGCGGTGCCTTCGACCACCATCGCCTCGAGCACGGTCTGCAGCTCCTCCATTTTCTTCTGCATGTCGGAGGCCTGTTTCATCAGGCCGGCGAGGTTCTTCATCGGTCAGTCATCCCAGTGGTCGGAGGGGCCGTCGGCGTAATCGGCGTCGATCGGGGCGAATTCGGGGCCTTCGGGCTCGCCGCCAAGGGCGGGCGCGTCGGCGAGCAGGCCGTAGGCGTCGGTGCGCGCATCATGCACCGATTCGATGCGGGCGCCGGGGAAGGCATCCATGATGGCGAGCACGAGGGGATGCGCGGCCGCGGCGATGCGCCGCGCGCCATCGGCGGCGACGCCCTGCTCGGCCAGCGTCGGCTCGCCGGTGGCGGTGCTGAGCGCAATGGTCCAGCGGGTGCCGGTGGCGTCGAGCAGCAGGGCTGCGAGCTTGGCGGCGAGATCGCGCGGCGCCTCGGGCTGCGGGCGCAACTCGATCACCGGGGGGGCGAAGCGGACGAGATGGACGGAATGGACGATGTGGCCGTGCAGCAGGGCCTCGCGCCGCTCGGCGGCGAGGGCGGCGACCTCGCGGAAGCTGCTGGGGCCTGGGATCGCTTGGCGCGCGGTGGGCTCGGCCTGGGGGGCAGCCATCGCCCGCATCGGCGCGCCATTGGCGACCGCACGGGTACCGCCGCCGGACGGGGAGGGGGCGGCACCGCCGCCGCTGGAGAGGCCCTGCTCGGTGAGCCGGCGCACGAGGTCACCGGGGGGCGGCAATTCCGCCACGTAGCACAAGCGGATCAGAACCATCTCGGCCGCGGCCCGACGATCCGGGGCGGATTCCACCTCGCCGATGCCCTTGAGCAGCATCTGCCAGGCGCGCCCGAGATTGGCCATCGAGGTGCGGTCGGCGAACTCGGCGCCGCGGCTGCGCTCGGCCTCCGGCAACTCGGCGCTGTCGCGCAGGCCCGGGACGGTCTTCAGACGGGTGACGGTATGGATCAGCTCAAGCAGGTCCTGCAGCATGACGCCGAGATCGGCGCCGCGCTCATGGGCGCGGTCGGTGAGGGAAAGCGCATCGGCCGGGCGCCCCGCCATCACCGCCGCGTAGAGGTCGAACACCGCGGCGCGGTCGGACAGGCCGAGCATGTCGGCGGCATCGGCGCCGGCGATCAACTGGCCGGGCTCGGCCTGGGCGATCGCCTGGTCGAGCAAGGAGAGCCCGTCGCGCGCCGAGCCGTCGGCGGCGCGGGCGATCAGCATCAGCGCCTCGGGCGCGATGCCCACGCTCTCCTTTTCGGCAATGCGGGCGAAATGCGCCGCCAACTCGGCGGCCGAGATGCGGCGGAGGTCGAAGCGCTGGCAGCGCGACAGCACGGTGACCGGCACCTTGCGGATCTCGGTGGTGGCGAAAATGAACTTCACATGCGGCGGCGGCTCCTCCAGCGTCTTCAACAACGCGTTGAAGGCGGGGCGGGAGAGCATGTGCACCTCGTCGAGGATGAACACCTTCGTGCGCGCCTGCATCGGGCGGAAGCGTACGGAGTCGATGATTTCGCGGATCTCGTCGATGCCGTTGTTCGATGCGGCATCCATCTCCACCACATCGGGGTGGCGGTCGGCCAGAATCGCGATGCAGTTGGGGCAGACGCCGCAAGCATCCACCGTCGGCCCACCCTTTCCGTCCGGCCCGATGCAGTTGAGGGCGCGGGCGATGATGCGCGCCGTGGTGGTTTTCCCGACGCCACGCACGCCCGTGAGCATGAAGGCATGCGCCACCCGGCCGACCGCGAAGGCGTTGCGCAGCGTGCGCACCATGGTCTCTTGGCCGATCATGTCGGCGAAGGTGACAGGGCGGTATTTGCGGGCGAGCACCCGATAGGGCGTCGATTGCGGCGCGGCAGGAGCCGCCGGGGCGGCAGGCGCGTCGCCGAACAGCCCGGGGCCCTCAGGCTCCGGCGCGGGCAGCTTCTCGTCGTCCTCGAACAAGCCGGACATGCGGGGCGCCGCTGCAATGGCGCCTGGCTGCGCGGGCAGCGGCGGCCGGGTTGATGGGGTGGGAGGCCGAACAAACGACCCGAGCGTGAACTCGTTGCGGCTGCTTCCTTCCGGACCTGACCGGGTTGGCGAGGCGCCCGTCCGCCGCCGACCTCCCACCCCCCATATCGTCCATCTCACCGCAGCCCGCAAGGGCCATGGCCGGGGAGGGGAGAAGGAAGGGAAGGCGAGGGGCGCTGCCCCTCGACCCCGCTGGGGGCTGAGCCCCCAGACCCGCATTCGTTTAAGTGGGTTTGGGATGAGGGAGGGGGCCTACTCGGTGGTTGCACCATCGGAGTAGG
>CAIYPH010000018.1 GCA_903928045.1 uncultured Rhodospirillales bacterium | reverse complement strand
CGAAAGCGGCTGCGGCTCATCCGTCACCGCGCTCTCCATCCTCCGCCTGCTCCCCGCCGGCCTCGGCCGCACCGTCGGCGGCAGCGTCACCTTCGGCGGACGAGACCTGCTCGGCCTCGACGAAGCGGAGATGCGGCGCATCCGCGGCGATCGCATCGCCATGGTGTTCCAGGAGCCGATGACCTCGCTCAACCCCGTCCTCACCGTGGGCGAGCAGATCGCCGAAGCCGTGATGATCCACCAGGGCAAAAGCAAAACCGAAGCCTTCGCCCGCGCCGCCGAAATGCTCACCCTCGTGCGCATCCCCGATGCAGTCCGCCGGGTGCGCGACTACCCGCACCAATTCTCCGGCGGCATGCGCCAGCGCGTCATGATCGCCATGGCGCTCTCCTGCCACCCCCAGCTCCTCATCGCCGACGAACCCACCACCGCGCTCGATGTCACCATCCAGGCGCAAATCCTCAAACTGATGATCGAGCTCAAAGGCCGCATCGGCGCCGCCATCCTGCTCATCACCCATGATCTCGGCGTCGTCGCCGAAACCTGCCAGCGCGTCATCGTCATGTACGCCGGCCGCAAGGTGGAAGAAGCGGAGGTGAACGACCTGTTCGACCGCCCGCTCCACCCCTACACGCGCGGCCTCATGGCCTCCATCCCCCGCCACCGAAGCGGCGTCGCCCCCGCGCGGCGCCTGCAGGAAATCCCGGGCATGGTGCCCAATCTGCGCGAACCCATCGCCGGCTGCGCCTTCGCCCCCCGCTGCCCCCTCGCCACCGCCCGCTGCGCCGCCGAAGCCCCGCCTTTGCGCGAAGGCAGCGGCGGCCACCTCGTCTCCTGCTGGGAGGCCACGCCATGAGCGAGCCGGTCGTCTCGGTCAGCGGCCTGACCAAGCATTTCCCCGTCCGCCGCGGCATATTGCAGCGCACCGTCGCCATGGTCCGCGCCGTCGATGGAGTCAGCCTCGATATCGCGCCCGGCGAAACCCTCTGCCTGGTCGGCGAATCCGGCTGCGGCAAATCCACCGTCGGCCGCCTCATACTCCGCCTCATGGAGCCCACCGCCGGCACCATCCGCCTCCGTGGCACCGACGTCACCCACCTCGGCGACGCCGCCATGCGCCCCCATCGCCGCCACGCCCAGATGGTCTTCCAAGACCCCTACGCCTCCCTCAACCCCCGCCTCACCGTCGGCACCATCGTCGGCGAACCCCTGGAAAACTACGGCGACCTCGACAAACAAGCCCGCACCGACAAAGTCGCCGCCTTGCTGGAACGCGTCGGCCTGCGCGCCGACACCATGCGCCGCTACGCCTTCGAATTCTCCGGCGGCCAACGCCAACGCCTCGGCATCGCCCGCGCCCTCGCGCTCGATCCTGGCCTCATCGTCGCCGATGAAGCCGTCTCCGCCCTCGATGTCTCCGTTCAGGCCCAAGTCCTCAACCTGCTCATGGACCTCCAGGAAGAACGCGGCCTCGCCTTCCTTTTCATCTCCCACGATCTCGGCGTCGTCGAACACATCGGCCACCGCATCGCCGTCATGTACCTCGGCGAAATCGTCGAAATCGCCCCGAAAGCCGCGATTTTCGCCCGGCCGTTGCACCCATATACCGAGGCGCTGATCGCCGCGGCGCCGATCGCCGATCCACGCGCGCGCACCGAGCGAATCGTGCTGGAGGGTGATATCCCGAGCCCGATGAATCCGCCGTCCGGCTGTCGCTTCCACACCCGTTGCCCCATCGCGATGGCGAAATGTCGCGAGAGTGCGCCGCCATTGCAGGAGGTCGCGCCAGGACATGCCGTGGCGTGCCACCTGCGGCAAGCCTGAATAATTCAGCCTAAACGGCTGAATTAAATGCAAAAAGGATTTTTAGCAGGACAGGAAACGCGGCACGCGCGCTTTCCTAGCCGCCTGCGATTTTCGGAATCAGCACAATATCGCTGCCGGCCTTGAGCTGCAGCGAGTAGGCGTCCTGAAAAATCTCCCCATCGACCGCGATCGCCATGCTTTCCTCGACCTGGTTGCCCAGGCCGGGAAAGCGGCGTTCGAGTTCGAGGATCAGCCGACGAAACGTCGTGGCCTCCACCTCGAGCTGCGTCATGCCGCCAGTGAACTGGCGACGCAACGAGCTCGGGATGGAGATCGTCGGCATATTAGGCTCAGCCCTTGGCCGCGTCGAACGCGGCGCGGACCTTCGGCGGCGACATCGGCAGGCTCACCAGGCGCATGCCGGTGGCCGCCTTGATCGCGTTGCCAATGGCAGCCATCGGCGGGATGATCGGCACTTCGCCGACACCACGGACACCGAAGGGATGGCGCGGGTTCGGCACTTCGACCAGCACGGCCTCGATCATCGGAAGGTCCGATGCGACGGGCACGCGATAGTCAAGGAAGCCCGCGTTATCCATGCGGCCGTTCTTGTCGTAGATGTACTCCTCGTTCAGCGCCCAACCGATACCCTGGGTGGCGCCGCCCTGGATCTGCCCCTCGACGTAGGACGGATGGATCGCACGACCCACGTCCTGCACCGCGGTGTAGCGGAGGATCTTCACGAAGCCGGTCTCGGGATCAACCTCGACGTCCGCGATATGGGCGCCGAAAGCGGCACCCGCACCCTGAGCGTTGATCGACACTTCCGCGTTGATCGGACCGCCGGTCTTGGCCGCCTTGAGGGCGATCGCCGCGAGCGGCAGCGGGTCAAACCCACCAGCGTTGGCGCCGGCGGGAACGGCTTCGCCGTCCTTCCAGTCCACCGCGTCAGGCGAGATGTCCCAGATCATGGCGGCGCGCTTCTTCAGCTCGTCCACCACGCGCTCGGCGGCCTGCGTGGTCGCCATGCCGGTCGCGAAGGTCACGCGGCTGCCGCCGGTCACGCCGGTGATGCCGATCTGCGCGGTGTCACCAATGATCGGGCGAACCTTCTCATAGGGGATGCCGAGCACTTCAGCGGCCATCATCGCCATCGACGCACGCGAGCCGCCGATATCCGGGCTGCCCGAGACAACGCTGACCGAGCCGTCTTCGTTGACGAACACCGAGGCCGAGCTCTCGCCACCGATGTTGAACCAGAAGCCGGTGGCCACGCCACGGCCCTGGTTCGGGCCGAGCGGCGCCGTCCAGTGCGGGTGGGCCTTCGCCGCTTCGAGCACTTCCTCGAAGCCGATCACCGGGAACACCGGGCCATAGGAGGCCTTTGTGCCCTGCTTCGCGGCGTTCTTCATACGCAGGTCGATCGGGTCCATGCCGAGCTTGATGGCCAGCTCGTCCATCACGCTCTCAACCGCGAAGGTCGAGATCGGCGCACCCGGCGCGCGGTAGGCGGCAACCTTGGCGCGGTTGCTGACCACGTCGTAGCCTTCGGCCATGACGTTCTTGAGGTCATACATCGCGAAGGCGCACATGCAGGCGGGAGCCACGGGCGAACCCGGGAACGCGCCGGCCTGGAGCTTCACCATGGCATAGGCGCCGGTGATGGTGCCGTCCTTCTTGGCGCCGATCTTGACCTCGATGGTGCCGCCCGAGGTCGGGCCCGAGGCGCGGAACACCTCGTCGCGGGTCATCACGATCTTCACCGGACGGCCGGCCTGGCGCGACATCGCAACAGCGAGCGGCTCGATATAGACAATCGTCTTGCCGCCAAAGCCGCCGCCAATTTCGGCGGGGGTGACGCGGATATCGGCGATGTCCATGCCGAGGATCTTCGCGGTGTACTGCCGGATCATGAACTGACCCTGGCTGGACGCGAAAATCGTGGTCTGCCCGTCGGGGTTCACCGAGGCGATGCAGGCGTGCGGCTCGATATAGGCCTGGTGCACCGCGGCAGTGTCGTACTTGCCCTCGACGACCACGTCGGCCTCGGCCATGCCGGCCTTCCAGTCACCGTGTCCGAAGGCGACCTTCTTGACGATGTTGGAGGCCTTGGTCGGCTTGGGGTCGACGCCCTGGGTGATCATGCCCTCGAACAGGATCGGGGCGTCCTCGGCCATGGCGGCCTCAACGTCGATCACGTGCGGCAGCACTTCGTAGGTCACTTCGATCGCGGCGAGCGCGGCATCGGCGATCGCCGAGCTGGTCGCGGCGACGGCGGCGACGGCGTGGCCCTCGTAGAGCACCTTGTCACGCGCGATGCAGTTCAGCGACTGGTCGCGGAAGTTGGTCGGGCCTTCGCCGACGAAAGCCTCCTCGCTGGGGATGTCGGGGATGTCGGCGGAGGTGATCACCGACTTCACGCCCGGGATCGCCAGCGCCTTGGAGGTGTCGATCGAGACGATGCGCGCATGGGCATGCGGGCTGCGCTTGATCTTGCCGACCAGCGTGCCAGCAAGGGTGAGGTCGGCGCCGAACTGCGCCTTCCCCGTCACCTTGTCCATGCCGTCCGGACGAACCGGACGCGTGCCGACGACTTTCAGGTCGGATTTGTTGGCAACGAAATTCATGCTGCTACTTCCCCTCGGAGTTCGGCCGCGGCGTCCATGATGGCCCGCAGGATTTTGTCATAGCCCGTGCAGCGGCACAGGTTGCCGGCGATCCAGAAGCGGGCTTCCGTCTCGGTCGGGTTCGGGTTCTTCTCGAGCAGCGCCTTGACGGCCACGATCAGGCCCGGCGTGCAGAAGCCGCATTGCAGCGCGGCATGCTCGAGGAACTTGCGCTGGATCGGGTGCAGCTCGTCACCGCGGGCAACGCCCTCGATGGTGCCGATGCTGTGGCCTTCGGCCTCAACACCCAGCATCAGGCAGGAGCAGACCAGACGGCCGTCCAGCGTGATGGAGCAGGCGCCGCAGTCGCCGGAGCCGCAGCCTTCCTTGGAACCGGTCAGCTTCAGCGTGTCGCGCAGAACGTCGAGCATGCTCTCCTGCGGTTCGCACAGGAACTCCGCGGGCTCGCCGTTGACGGTGGTGGTAACGTGGATCTTGCTCATATCAGCGGGCTCCCGCGCGTTCGAAGGCAATTGCGGCGGTGCGGCGCGCCATCACGCCGGCAACCTTGACACGGAAATCAATCGTGCCGCGCTTGTCGTTGATGGGGTTGCAGGCGGCGCGGGCGGCGGCGTCGAGCGCAGCAAGCGTGGCCTCGTCGAGCTTGCTGCCGATCAGCGCCTTGGCGCCGGCTTCGACCACGATCTGAGTGGGGGCGACGGCGCCGAGCACCACACGGGCATCGATGCAGACGCCATTGGCATCGAGCGTCACGCTCACGCCGCAGCCGACCACCGCGATGTCCATCTCGGTGCGCGGGATGAAGCGCAGATAGGCGTCGGCCTGGCGGGCCTTCGGCTTCGGCAGGTGGAATTCAAGGATGAACTCCCCCTTGGCGAGCGAGGTGCGGCCCGGGGCGGTCACGATCTGCTCGACCGGCACGCTGCGCTGGCCGTTCGGGCCAACGACGATAGCGACGCCGCGCGAGGCGATCACCGCCGGCACGCTGTCGGCCGCCGGCGAGGCGTTGCAGAGGTTGCCGGCCAGCGAGGCGCGGCCCTGCACCTGGGTGGAGCCGATCAGGTTGGTGGCTTCCACGATGCCGGGATAGGCAGCGCACAGGCCGGCATGCTCGCCGATCTCAGCGCCCGAGGTCGCGGCGCCGATGACGAATCCGCTGTCGGTCTCGCGGATACCGACGATCCCAGGGATCTTCTTGGTAT
>CAIYPH010000017.1 GCA_903928045.1 uncultured Rhodospirillales bacterium | reverse complement strand
TTTTCAAAAAAGAACCGCTTTCTTCCTTGCCGGGGGCGCGGCCGCTCTAGGATAAAAAAATTCACCCAGGGCTATTTTTCTCTTGCCTCATCCTAACTTAGTTGTTAGATTGAGCGCATGAACACATCCGCACCCCGCCCCGGACTGGCGATCGCCGCGCTGCTGCGCTGGCTGAGCATGTCCTTCGCCGGGATTCTCGGCCTGCGCTGGCTGCTCGGCCGCGAGGAGGCGGCGGCGGCGCGGATGGTGCATGAGTATATTGTCGACACGCTCCAGCAGTTGGATAGCCTGCTCCAGCGCCTCGCCGCCGGCGAGGTGGAGGAGCCTCTCCCGCCGCGCGCGGCGAGGTCCGCGTCACCGCGCACGCGCAGCCACGCCCGGACTCCGTCCCAAGCGGCCCCGCGCGGTGTGCGGGCTGACGCCCCTTGTGAGCCCCTGGAATCTCCCACGCCCCCGTCTTGGCTTGCGCGCCCGTCTCGGCTTGCGCCCCCGGACTTGGCGCGCGTCGCGTCATGGCGCCCGTTTTCCTCCGAATTCGTCAATCCGCGCCCCCGCCGAAGACCAGGCAGGCTTTTGGAGGCGTGGGAGACGCGCGCCTTAATTGTTGCGAAATAGCAATGAAATGATGCCCCTGCGCACCTCACCATGTTCAGAGGCGGGCGAAGCCCAAGAATAAAAGTTTTTTGGTTCTTTTTTTCAAAAAAGAACCCCTTCCTTTCCCCCGAAAGCGCGAGCCTTGACAGACGCCGCCCGCGCCGTACGGTCGCCGTCACGCAACAACACGGCGGGCGCATCCGCCAGGGAGAGCACATGATCGGGAAGCATTTCGGGCGCCGCGCACTGGCCGCGCTGATGATGGCCGGCAGCCTCGGCGCCGCGGCACAGGCCGGCGAGGTCACGTTCTGGACCTGGCGGCAGGAGGACAAGGCGGTCTACCAGGACCTTTTCGCCGAGTTCACCAAGGCCAATCCCGGTATCACCGTGAAGTTCGAGGCCTTCCCGAACGAGAACTACAACACCATTGTCACCACGGCGCTGGCCGGCGGCAAGGGCGGCGACGTGCTGCACGCCCGCGCCTATGGCGGGCTCGAGGCGATGGCGAAGTCGGGCTATTATCTCCCGCTCGACAAGAGCAACGTGCCGGAGCTGGCCAACCTCCCGGATGACGCCAATGCCTCCGAATCGCTCCGCGCCGACGGCAAGGTCTATGCCGTCTCGCTGGCCGGGCAGACGCTCGGCCTGATCGTCAACAAGGACATCTTCGCCACCGCCGGCGTCGCCGTGCCCGGCACCTGGGCCGAGCTGCTCTCCGCCTGCACCGCGCTCAAGGCCAAGGGCATCACCCCCATCGCCAACGGCACCGCGACCCCGTGGATGGACGCCATTTTCGCCACCGTCTTCACCAACCCCTTCCTCGGGCCGGACTGGGTGAAGGACATGCTGGCCGGCAAAACCACCTTCTCCGATGCCAAGTTCACCGGCGCGCTCGCCAAGCTGCTCGAACTCAAGCCCTGCCTGCCCGATGGCTTCACCGGCGTGGACTACGCCACCTCGCAGCAGCTCTTCAGCGCCGGCCGCGCGGCGATCTTCGTCGGCGGCAGCTTCGAGATCGCCCCCTTCAAGCGCGGCAACCCCAAGCTGAACCTCGATTTCGTGCCCCCGCCGGCGCCTGCCGCCGGCCAGCCGACCTATGTCTCCCGCTTCTTTGACAGCGGCTTCGCGGTCAACGCCAAGTCGCCGAACCAGGCCGACGCGATCAAGCTGGTGCGCTGGATGGCCACCAAATCCTTCGCCGAACCCGCCGCCGCCAAGCTCGGCAACATCTCCTCCCTGAAGGACGTCGCCGCCGCCGATCCGCTGCTCGGCAAAATCGCCAAGCTGAACGAGACCGCCATGCCCTATATCGGCCTGGTCTATTTCCGCTACGAAGCGCCGACCGGCACTGACCTGCTGCAGGACGGCGTGCAGAAAATGATGGGCGGAACCGAGCAGCCGGAGGGCGTGGCCAAGGCCATCACCGCCGGTCTCGCCAAGTGGTACAAGCCGTTCCAGAAGTAGGTAGATGAGCATGCCCCGCCGCCCCCGCCGCTGGCGGCGGGGCATGTGGATCGCCTTTCTCCTGGCCCCGGGCCTGGCGGTGATGACCCTCTTCGTCGCCGCCCCCCTGCTGTCCTCGTTCCGCTACGCCTTCTTCACCTTCAAGGGCGTCCTGCCCGATGCCTTCATCGGCCTCGCCAACTTCCAGGACGTCCTGTTCGAAGCCCCCTTCGCCGCCCAGACCTGGCGGGCGCTGTGGCATAATTGCGTGGTCTTCGCCTCGCTGATGCTCGCGCAGAACGGCCTCGCCTACCTCATCGCCTTCGCCTTGCTCAAAACCCTCCCCGGCCACCGCATCCACCAGACCATCGTCTTCCTCCCCGTGGTGCTCTCCGCGGTCATCGTCGGCTTCCTGTGGAAGCTGTTCCTCCACCCCCTGTTCGGCCTGGTCAACGCCGCCCTCGCCTTGGCCGGCATTCACGGCCCCCCCTGGCTCGGCAATGAAAGCACCGCGCTCGGGTCAATCATCTTCACCAACGCCTGGCACTGGGTCGGCTTCCCCGCCTTGATCTTCCTCGCCGGCATGCAGCGTATCTCGAAGGAGACCCTCGAAGCCGCCCGCATCGATGGCGCCACTGACCGCGTTTTGATGACCAGCATCATCTGGCCCCTCGTCGCCCCCTCCACCACCATCGTCGCCACCCTCACCTTCATCGGCAGCTTCAACTGGTTCGAACTCCCCTACGTCATGGCCGGCGCCATCGGCTCCCCCGGGGGCGCCACCGACGTACTGGGCCTGCTTTTCTACCGCACCGCCTTCGGTACCGCCTCCTCCGGCCTGCAGGATTTCGGGCACGGGAGCGCGCTTGCGGTGCTGATGTTCCTCTTCATCGCCACCACCTCCGGCATCGGCCTGCATTTCCTCCGCCGCCGCGAGATCGAGGCGTGAGCATGCAGCACGGCGAGCGGGGCAAGAACGCCCTCATCCAGGCGCTGCTGATCGCCAACGCCTTCCTCATGCTCTACCCGCTGCTGGTGATGATCCTCTCCGCGTTCAAAACCAACGCCGAGCTGTTCGCCTCCCCCTTCGCCCTGCCCGAAAGCTTCGCCGGCGCCAATTTCGCGCGCATGTGGAGTGAGACCAGCTTTCTGCGCTACCTCGGAAATTCCATCGCCGTCACCGCCGTCTCGGTGGGGCTCATCGTGGTATTCGGAACGATGGCCGCCTACGCCATCGCCCGCTACCCCTTCCGCCTCAGCGCCGCGGTGTTCCTGTTCTTCCTCTCCGGGCTGATGGTGCCGCTGAAACTCGCCATCATCCCGCTGTTCATCCAGCTCAACACCCTCGGCCTGATCGATACCCATTTCGGCCTTATCCTGGTCTACGTCGCCATGGGCCTTCCCTCCGCGGTCTTCATCATGACCGGCTTTCTCCGCACCCTCCCCGGTGAACTCGAGGAAAGCGCCCGCATCGAGGGTGCCTCCGAGTTGCGCACCATGCTGCAAGTCATGCTCCCGCTGGCCCGCCCCGCCATGGTGATCGCCGCCATCCAGAACGCCGTGCCGATCTGGAACGACTTCTTCTTCCCCTTGGTATTCCTCTCCACCGACGCCCTGAAAACCCTGCCCCAGGGCCTCACGGTGTTCATGGGGGAATACAACACCGACTGGGGCGTTCTGTTCGCCGGCCTCACCCTCTCGGCCCTGCCGATCACCCTGGTCTATATCGCGCTCTCCCGCCAATTCATCGCCGGTTTGACCCAGGGTGCCATCAAATGAAACTCCGCCATTGAGTTTGTGGCCGAGCCGAGGCATGAAGCCATCCTTCGCGCGCGGAGCTGCCGTGCGCCAATAGGGAGACAAGGTATGAAGTTCTCGACCTCCTTCGGGGCCGGGGTGCTGGTCGCGGCCGGGCTGTTCGCCGGTTCCGCCATGGCCCAGGGCTCCGGTTCCGCCACCATCGACGCCATCATGAAGCGCGGCGAGCTGCTGTGCGGCACCGCCGGCAACTCGGCCGGCTTCTCGCTGCCGGACAGCCAGGGTGTGATGCGCGGGATCGACGCCGATTCCTGCCGCTCCGTCGCCGCCGCCATTCTCGGTGACGCCAAGAAGGTGAAGTTCGTCCCCACCACCTCGCAGAACCGCTTCACCGCGCTGCAGTCGGGCGAAGTTGACCTGCTCTACCGCTCCACCACCTGGACACTCGGCCGCGAAGGCAACCTCGGCGGCCTGTTCGCCTCGGTGAACTTCTATGACGGCACCGGCTTCCTGGTGAAGAAGGCGTCCGGCGTGAAGTCCGCCAAGGAAATGGACGGCGCCACCATCTGCGTCGCGCCGGGTACCTCGACCGAGCTGGCGATCGCCGACTACTTCCGCGTCAACAAGCTGAAGTTCACCCCGATCCTGATCCAGGATGCCTCCGAGATCACCAACGCCTACGAGTCCGGCCGCTGCGACGCCTACTCGACCGACGCCTCGGCGCTCGCCGCCTATCGCGCGACCCAGGGTCCCAAGGCCGAGGACCATGTCCTGCTGCCCGAGATCATCTCCAAGGAGCCGCTCGGCGCCATGGTGCGCAAGGGTGACGACAAGTTCTTCGACATCGTGCGCTGGACTTATTTCGCCACCCTGATCGCCGAGGAATACGGCATCACCGCGGCCAATATCGACAGCATGCTCACCAACACGGTGCCGGAAGTCCGCCGCCTGCTCGGCCTCGAGGGCGATATGGGCAAGGCGCTCGGCGTGGACAACAAGTTCGCCTTCAACGCCGTCAAGCAGGTCGGCAATTTCGGCGAGATCTGGGACCGCAACATCACCCCGCTCGGTATTCCCCGCGGGATCAACAACCTGTGGAACAAGGGCGGGCTGCACTACGCCCCCCCGATGCGCTGAGCCTTTAGTCAGCGACGAGCCTACGCGCCGCCGGCCCTCCAAAGGGGCCGGCGGTTTGCGTTTGCAGGGTCAGCCCGATATCGGGCTGCAGCGCCAGCACCTCGGCCGCCGTGGTGTCGCGGGCGATCAGCACCAGGCCAGTCTCGGCGGCGCCCATGAAGCGCCGCGGCGGATCGAAGGTGCTGCCGACGGCCTGGACCAGGACGCGCTCGGCCATGTCGGCGGGTTGCACCACGCCTTTGAGGCGCAGCAGGCGCTCGCCGAGCAGGCCGGAGAGGTTCTCCAGCCATTCCAGCAGGGTCTCGACGCTGGCCTGGCCGGGTTGGCCCAGCATCACGGAAATGCGGGGATGGCCCGAGATATCGCCGGCGGGGGGTATGGCGGGGGCGGCGGCTTCGGTGGTGAAGGCCAGCAGTGCGCGGCGGGACGGGGTGGCCTCCTGCACCACGGCGGCCAGGGGATTGGCGGCCGTAAGGGTGCCGACTACGGCGGGATCGGTGGCGCGATCGAGCTTGGTCAGCACGATGATCCCGGCGGCGGCGACCTGGGCGGCGGCGGTTTCGAAGCCCTCGCGGGCGAAGACCGGGGCGGCGGCATCGCAGGCGGCGACCACGCGGACGCGCATGCCGAGTGGGCCGAGTTCGCCCAGCGAGCGGATGATGGGGCCGGGCATGGCCAGGCCGCTGGTTTCCAGCACGATGCGGCGGAAGGGCGTTTCGCGCGAGGCGATCAAGGCTTCGATGGTGTAGAGCAGGTCATTCGCGATGGAGCAGCACACGCAGCCATTGGCGAGCATTGCCATGGGCAGGCCGGTTTTGTCCTCCGCGACGACGGCGCCATCGATGTCGATGGCGCCGGCCTCGTTCATGATCACCGCGGTATCGGCGGACTCTGGCTGGGCCAGAAAGTCGCGCAGCAGCGTGGTTTTGCCGGCGCCGAGGAAGCCGGTCAGCAGGATAAAGTCGGTCAAGCCGCGTCCTTGCTCGCCTTCACCATGGCTTCGACGTCGGCCAGCAGTTCGCGCGTGTCGAACACCATGCCGTCCTTGATGGTGGTGCTGAGGCAGTGGGTCCAGTCGACGCCGCCGGTGGTCTCGTTCATGCGCATGGCGCCGGTGCCGTAGAGCATCTTGAAGTCGCCCAGCGGGTTTTCGTCGTGGATGAGGATATCGGCGCGCTTGCCGACTTCGAGCGTGCCGGTGATATCGCCGACGCCGAGCAATTCGGCGCCGTGCGAGGTGGCGGCGCGGATGACTTCGAGCGGGTTGAAGCCGGCCTCCTGCAGCAGCTCGAACTCGCGCATCAGGCCGAAGCCGTAGAGCTGGAAGATGAAGCCGGAATCGGAGCCGGTGCAGACGCGGCCGCCGCGGTTCTTGTAGTCGTTGATGAAGTGCATCCACAGCTGGTAGTGGCGCTTCCAGTCCAGCTCGTTCTGCGTGGTCCATTTGGTGAGGTAGGAGCCGTGGGCGCCGCGCGAGGGCTGGTAGAATTTCCACACGGTGTCGTGGGTGTAGCGGTCATGCCAGTCGGCGCGCCGCGCGCGCATGGCGTCGCGGCTGGCCTCGTAGATGTTGAAGGTGGGCACGAAGGT
>CAIYPH010000016.1 GCA_903928045.1 uncultured Rhodospirillales bacterium | reverse complement strand
GGCACAAGATGGAGACCCGCGAGGACGCCGAGTGGACCCGCCGCTACCACTCCCGCGACCCCAACGAGCTCGCCTTCTGCGGGCGGGTGGAAATCCTGATGAAGGACGGCAGCAAGCTGGTCGATGAGCTCGCGGTCGCCAACGCCCACCCGAACGGCGCCAAGCCCTTCGCGCGGGCCGACTACATCAAGAAGTTCACCACGCTGACCGACGGCATCATCACGCCACGTGAATCCGCCCGTTTCCTCGAAGCGGTGCAGGACCTGCCGAAGCTGCCGGCCGGCGAGCTCTACCGCCTGAACGTCGCGCTGCCCCCGAGCAAGCTGCTCGCCGGCAAGCCCGGCATTTTCTGAGCATCAAGGCGCCCGGCATCTCCGTGATGCCGGGCGCCCGATGACTAAGCCTGTCGCACCAAGGAGGCATCAATGAGCGAAACCGCCCCATCCAATTTCAAGCCCAAGAAATCCGTTGCCCTCTCCGGCATCACCGCGGGCAACACCGCGCTGTGCACCGTCGGCCGGTCGGGCAATGACCTGCACTACCGCGGCTACGACATTCTCGACATCGCCGATGTCTGCGAGTTCGAGGAGATCGCCCATCTGCTGGTCCATGGCAGCTTCCCCAACCGTGCCCAGCTCGCCGCGTACAAGGGCAAGCTGAAGGCGCTGCGCGGCATTCCCGCCGCGGTGAAGACGGTGCTTGAGAGCATTCCCGCCGCCGCCCACCCGATGGATGTGATGCGGACCGGCGTTTCCATGCTCGGCTGCGTGCTGCCCGAAAAGGAAGACCACAGCGCCGCCGGCGCGCGCGACATCGCGGACCGGCTGATGGCCTCGCTCGGCTCGATGCTGCTCTACTGGCATCACTGGTCGCAGAACGGCAAGCGCATCGAGGTCGAAACGGATGACGATTCGATCGGCGCCCATTTCCTCCATCTCCTGCACGGCACGGCGCCGGGCGCGAGCTGGGTGCGGGCGATGCATACCTCGCTGATCCTCTACGCCGAGCACGAGTTCAATGCTTCAACCTTCGCCTGCCGCGTGGTCGCCGGCACGGGCGCTGACATGCATTCCGCCATTGGCGGCGGCATCGGCGCGCTGCGCGGGCCGAAGCATGGTGGCGCCAACGAGGTGTCGTTCGACATCCAGAAGCGCTACGCCAACCCCGACGAGGCGGAGGCCGATATCCGCGCCCGCGTCGCAGCGAAGGAAGTGGTGATCGGCTTCGGCCATCCCGTCTACACCATCGCCGACCCGCGCAACGAAATCATCAAGGGCGTTGCACTGCGGCTTTCGCAAGAGGTCGGTGACACCAGGATGTATGGGATCGCGGAGCGCATCGAGGCGGTGATGGCGGAAACCAAGAAGATGTTCGCCAACCTCGACTGGTACAGCGCCGTCTCCTACCACATGATGGGCGTGCCGACCGCGATGTTCACCCCGCTTTTCGTCATCGCGCGCACCGCCGGCTGGAGCGCGCATGTGATGGAGCAGCGGGTGGACGGCAAGATCATCCGCCCGACGGCGAACTATGTCGGCCCGGAGAACCAGGTGTTCGTCAACCTCGCTGACCGCGCCTAAGTCTTTTCAATCTCGCGAGCTGATCGACTGCGCCGTGGCGAAAGCCGCGGCGCAGTTTTTTTGCGCCTATTGTTCCCCTGCGACGACTTTGCATTGACATCGGACGGCAACACATTCGATAGCGGCAATGTGTGTGATCGCTTGCGTGACGAGTCGCATCTTCAACGCGCGTGGTGGCATACGCCGGAAAGGTTTCGGTTCATGGGCCCCTGGCCCGGCCGGCTGCCGCGTAATGAAGGTAGCTTCGGATCGCTTCCTTTCGCCGACATGTTTGCACGGCCGGGACTGTGCCGCGCAGGACTGAATGTACGTCGTTCCGGCTTCATCTCTTGTGCGTACCGGAACCTGCAATCCACGGCATGAAGGAGATCCATTCACCATGACTGACGACCACCCCAGCAAACGCCGCGCCCAGCCGCTGGCGGTCAAGGCACCGGCAAAGAAGGCTGCCGCCCCAGCCGCCGCGGCCAAACCCGCAGCCAAGAAAGCGGCGGCGAAGCCGGCGGCCAAGCCCGCCGCAGCGCCAGCCGCAGCGCCCGCCGCGAAGGCAGCCGCACCGAAGAAGGCCGCCCCCAAGGCCGCCGCTCCCGCAAAAGCTGCACCGGCCAAGGCCGCGCCAGCGAAGGCCGCGCCTGCAAAAGCCGCGCCCGCAAAAGCGGCCGCGAAACCCGCCGCCAAGGCGGCCGCTCCGGCAAAGCCCGCTGCCAAGCCGGCAGCCAAACCCGCCACTCCCGCCAAGGCCGCGGCCAAACCCGCCGCAAAGCCGGCCGCGAAACCTGCCGCTAAAGCCGCGCCTGCGAAGGCGACCGCCAAGCCTGCAGCCAAGGCCGCTCCCAAAGCCTCCGCAAAGCCGGCGGCCAAAGCGGCAGCGCCCGCCAAGGCCGCGGCCAAGCCGGCCGCCAAACCGGCCGCGAAAAAGGCGAAGTCCGCCTGATCCGGCCTAAATCCGAAACGGAAAGGGCGCCCATGTGGCGCCCTTTCTGTGTCAGGCCCCGAAGGTGCCCAGCAGATCGTCCACCGCCGCACCGCTGAGCAGCCGCGGGTTCGCGCCCCGCAGCAGCAGGAACAGCTTGGCCGCCTCCTCCAATTCCTCGGCGGCATAGACCGCATCGGTCAGCGTCTTGCCGCTCACCACCGGCCCGTGATTGGCCAGCAGCAGCGCCCGCGCCTCCTTGGCCGCCGCATGGATCGCCGGCTCCATCGCCGCATCGCCGGGCCGGTAATACGGCACCACCGGCATGGTCCGTCCCACTCGCATGACGAAATAGGGCGTCAGCGGCGGGATCGGGTTGCCCGGATCGACGTCCTGCAAGCAGGAGACCGCCGTCGCCATGGTGGAATGCAGATGCACCACCGCGCCGCAGTCCGGCCGCGCCCGATACATCGCCCGATGCATGAACACCTCCTTGGAGGGCGCATCGCCGGAGAGATGGCGGAAATCCGGCCCCAACTTGGAGAGCCGCGCCGCATCGAGCCGGCCGAGCGAGGAGTTGGTCGGCGTCATCAGGTAGCCGTCATCCAGCCGCACGCTGATATTGCCGGCACTGCCGACCGAGAAGCCGCGCGCGAACAAGCTCGCGGCCAGGCTCACCAGCAAATCGCGCGTCGTCGCCTCGTCCATTAGCCCAGCACTCCGAACGCCTTGGTGAAGAAATCGGGCGCACCGAAATTGCCGGATTTCAGCGCCAGCAACATCGGCTCGCCGCTACCCTCCGCGTAGGTCCAGGGCACGCCGGGATCGATCTCGCCCCCAATGCGCAACGCCCGTACGCCGAGCCGCTGCACCACCGCGCCCGAGGTTTCGCCGCCGGCCACTACGAGCCGGCGCACGCCGCGCGCCACCAGCGCCTCGGCGACATTGGCCAGCACCTCCTCCACCAGCGCACCGGCAGCCTCGCGCCCGAGCTTGGCCTGCAACGCCGCCACCTTGTCAGGCGGCGCGCTCGCGGCGATCACGATCGGCGCCGCGCCGAGCTTGCCCTCCATCCATTCCAACGCTTGCGCGGTCAGCGCCGCCACATCCGGCGTCGCCAGCGCATCCAACTCCAGCGTCGGCACCTCGCCGCGGGCATTGCCGATCTGGAACAGCGTCGCGCGCGAGCAGGAACCGGCGAGCACCGCCGCATGCCCCGCCACATCCGGCAGCGCGCCCGGATCGCTCGCCGCCAGCAGCCCCTGGCGGCGGAAATTCTCGGGCAGGCCGAGCGCCACGCCGGATCCGCCGGTGATCAGCGCATGCCCCTCCGCCGCCTCGCCGATCGCCCGCAGATGCGCGTCGGTCACCGCATCGACGATCGCATATCGGCGGCCGATCTCCTTGAGCCCGGTCATCGCCTTGCGGATCGCCACCGGCCCGGCATCCACGGTCGCGAAGGGCACCAGCCCGACGGTCCCGGTGGTCTGGCGCGAGAGCACGCGCACCAGATTGGCGTCCGTCATCGGCGTCAGCGGATGGTTCTCCATGCCGCTCTCATTCAGCAGCACGGCGCCGACGAAGAGATGGCCCTGGAACACCGTGCGCCCATTGGTCGGAAAGGCTGGGCACGCCAACGCGAAGCCGCTGCCCAGCGCCTCGGTCAACGCGTCGGCCACCGGGCCGATATTGCCGGCCTCGGTAGAATCGAAGGTTGAGCAGTACTTGAAGAAGAACTGCCGGCAGCCCGCGTTCTGCAACCAGGCGAGTGCCGCGAGACTATCCGCCACCGCCTCGCGCGCTGGCGCGGTGCGCGATTTCAGCGCCACGATCAACACGTCCGCCTCGGGGATCGCGTCACCCGGCTTGGGCACGCCGATCAACTGCACCGCCCGCATGCCGCCCTTCACCAGGGTGGAGGCGAGATCGGTCGCGCCGGTGAAATCATCTGCGATGCAGCCGAGCAGGGCCATGTCAGGAAACTCCGTTGGGGAGGGCAAGAATATCGCGATGGCCGACGCGCAGCGACAGCCGGCCCGCAGCCGCCTGACGCAGCCGCGCCGCCTGCCACGCAGCGATGGCGCCACGCGCCGAGGGCATCCAGCGCGAAGCCGCGCCGGCATGGCCGCGCACCATGGATTGCAGCATCTCGACGGCCGCCGGTGGGATACGCCAGTCCGACGCGGCCGACATCACCTCGAAACCGTGCGGCACCAACGCGCGGCGCAGCGCCGCCTCGGCACGATGGCCGACCGAGGGACCGAAGCCCTTGTCGCGCGCCTGGTCGCGGCGAAACCCGGTGCGCACCGCGGCATCGGCGGCGTGCGGCGGGCGGAAGGCGTCATGCCCGTCGACATTGAGGCAGGCGAGCAACGGGGAACGCAGCGCCTCGCCAAGCCGGGAAAACCAGCGGGCCGAGACGAGATCGAGCAGCGCCGAGCACACCACGCCATCCGCACTCCCAATATCAACCGCGCCGAGATCGGCGATATCCGCCACCTGCGCCCCGATCCGCCACGCGCCGTCGGGTGTCAGCAGGGTGAGCCCGTTGCGCCAGCGGACCGCGAAGCCCTGCGCCTCCCCCCATTCCGCCGTGGTCAACAGCGCGCGTTCGAGCAGCACCGGATCGGCATCGACGAGCAGCCATGCCTGGGAACCGCCAATGATCGGCGCGAGCCAGCGCAGCAGGCTGCCGGCGCCGGCGCCGAGTTCCAGAATCACCGGCTGCTCCGGCAGCGCATCGGCGAACGCGGCCGCGAGGGCGCGGCTGCGGGCCGCGGCGTCGAACGGTTCGCGCAGTGCCAGCCAGTCGCCGTCGAAGCTCTCGCTCACGCCAGCGCCGCGGCGAACTCGGCCGCCTGAGCCGGCCAGTCCGGCAAAGTGCCGCCAACGCGGAACGCCTCATCGGCCGAAGCGCGCCGCAAATCCTGGTCGAACATCAGCCGACGCATCGCCTTGGACAGCGAGACGACGTCATCCACCTCGCAGATCACCCCGCATTCCCCCGTGAGCAGATCGGCCGCAGCCCCGCCCTTGGTGACGGCCACCGGCAGCCCGCGCTTCAGCGCCTCGGCGATCGCCATGCCGTAGCCCTCGTACTGGGTGGCCAGCGCGAAAATATCGGCCCGCGCCCACAGCGCATCGAGCGCCCCCTCCACCACTTCTCCGGCGAAAGTGACTCGGCGCGCGACGTTCAGTTCGTCCACCAACGCGCGCAGCCCATGCGCGTGGACGCCCTCGAGCGGTCCACCGGCGATGGTGAGGTGCCAGTCGAGATCAAAGAGCTTCGCCAGCGCGCGGATCAGCGTGTCATGCCCCTTGCGCGGAATGAGCCCGCCGACCGCAAGGATTTCGCAGCCAGGCCCGCCCGAGCCCATGCAGCGCGGCGCCGGCGCGGTGCCGGGCACGACGACACGGACCGCAGCCGGATCGGCGCCGAATTCGGCCGAGACCCGCGCGCCCGTGGTGGGGCTGGTCACGATCACCCGGCGCAGCAGCGGGAACAGCCGGCCCTCGATCGCCTTCAACGCCGTACGCGCCGCCTCCGTCCGCCCGGCTTCCAGCGCCGTGGGGTGATGGATCAGCCCGACCGCCCCGCGCGCCACCAGCGCCTCGGCCAGCGGCGCGAAGGCGGGGAGGCCGAGCCCGTCGATCACCGGGATCGCATCCGCCGCCATGCCTTCCCACGCCGCGGCCGCCGCTTCATGCGCGGCATCATCTGGCAGAGGGTGGCTGCCCGCGAGTTCCAGCACATCCACCTGATGCCCGAGTCCGCGCAGGCCGGCGATGATCTCCCGGTCATACCCATAGCCGCCCGAGACGGTGGCGAGACGGCCGGGGACAAAGAACGCAATCCGCATCAGGCGACATCCCCCTCATAGGAAGCCCAGGCCACCGGGCTCTCGCGCAGCAGCACCTTGAGCGAGGTGACCGCCTTGCCCCCATCCCCCATCCGCCCGTCGCGCATGGCGGCGCACAGCAAGGTGTGGATGTGGAAGGCCATGAACTCGGTAGTGGTGTTCTGCCCGGCGAGCTGCGGCTTCTCGTCGAGGTTCGAGTAATCGACGGTATCCAGCACCTTGCGCAGCTCAACCTTGGCCAGGCCGATATCGATCAGCAGGTT
>CAIYPH010000015.1 GCA_903928045.1 uncultured Rhodospirillales bacterium | reverse complement strand
TGCAGCAATTGTCCCCAAGCCTCGAAGAAGCGGCGATCAGCCTGGGCTGGAGCCCGTCGCAGGCCTTCCGGCGGGTCACCGTGCCGTTGATCCTGCCCGGGATCATGGCGGGCGGGATGATGAGCTTCGTGACCGCGATGAACGAGCTTTCATCCTCGCTCGTGCTCTATGTCTCAAGCACGGTGACGATGCCGGTGCGGATCTACCAGGCGGTGATCGGAGGGGATTACGGCACCGCATCGGCGCTGGCCTCGACGCTGCTGGCGATTACCGCGGTCGCGGTTTATGCCGCGTTCCGGTTGTCCGGGCGGCGTGACGCGTCCTTTCTCTAGGAGGCGCGTTTCGCTAGTCTGGCACGTGTGAATCGAGGGGCGCGCGCATGATTTTCCGGCAATTGTTCGATCAGGTTTCCGGCACCTATTCGTACCTGCTGGCCAGCCGGCGTGGCGGGGAGGCGCTGATCATCGACCCGGTGCTGGAGAAGGTGGACCGCTACCTCCAGTTGATGCGTGAGCTCGACCTGCGATTGGTCAAGGCGGTGGATACGCATCTCCACGCCGACCACATCACCGGGCTTGGCGCCCTGCGCGACCGAACGCACTGCATCACCGTGATGGGGGAGCAGAGTTCGGTAGACGTGGTCTCGATGCGGATTTGCGAGGGTGACAAGCTGACGATTGAAGGAATCAGCCTCGACGTGATGTACACGCCGGGTCATACCGATGACAGCTACAGCTTCCTCATGGCCGACCGCGTCTTCACCGGGGATACGCTGCTGATCCGCGGCACAGGGCGGACGGACTTCCAGCACGGTGATCCGCGGGCGCAATACGACAGCCTGTTCAACAAATTGCTGCGCCTGCCCGAGGAGACCCAGGTGTTTCCCGCGCACGACTACAAGGGCGATACGGTCAGCACGATCGGCGAGGAGCGCCGCTTCAATCCGCGGCTGCAGGTGAAATCGGTGGACGAGTACGTCCATCTCATGAACAACCTCAACCTTGCCAATCCCAAGATGATGGATGTCGCCGTTCCCGCCAACATGCGCCAGGGCCTGGCGCAGGCGGAGGTCGCGCGCCAGGGCTGGGCGGTGACGGCCGAGGAGGCGCGGGGGCTGCTGGGTTGCAGCAACGTCGTGCTGGTCGACTTGCGTGAACGCGGTGAACGCGAGCGCCATGGCACCATCGCCGGCGCGCTGCATGCGCCCTACCCTGACTTGCAGGAGAACCTCAGCTCCGGTGGTCTGCTGCACGAGCTCGCGAGCGCCACGGGACGGCAGATCATCTTCTTTTGCGCGTTCGGCGAGCGCTCTGCGATGGCCGTGCAGGCGGCGCAGGATGCTGGCCTGTCCTCGGCCCGACATATTCATGGCGGGATCGAGGCATGGAACAAGGATAGGCCCTGACGTATCCCGCGCGATCGCGCGGCTACTTCACGGTCCAGTTTGACCCGATGTCGAGGCTAAGCCTCACCGTATTATGACACAATTCCTTCTTCCGGCCATGACGCAATCCTGCAGCCGCGAGACTGCGCTCAATATGTCGCCGAGATACCAGCCGATGGCGATCAATAGAGTTATAATTCCCAATGCCGCGAGCGCCGCACGCCGATTGGGAGGGTCTTCGTCTGGTTCCGGGTCTGACATCGATGTCTCGGTTGACAGGGGCAGGTGGCGCGTCCACTTGGCAGCATGACTCGCATCGCCGCAATCGTCATCTGTCTGCTCGTGCTCGCGACGGCGAGCGCATCGGCCGCGCAGAGCCGCTTTTTCAGAACGTCCGATGACGTGCGGCTGCATTACCTCGAGGCCGGTCATGGTCAAACGATCGTCCTGGTGCCGGGTTGGACGATGCCCGCCTGGATCTGGCAGAATCAGATCGACTATTTCGCGCGCAATTACAGGGTGATCGCGCTCGACCCGCGCGGCCAGGGCGACAGCGCGATCCCTGCCACCGGCTATGACCATCGCCGCCGCGGGCAGGATATCGGCGAGCTGATCGCCAGCCTCGGCCCGGCGCCGGTGCTGCTGGTGGGCTGGTCTCTGGGCGTGCTCGACAGCCTCGCCTATGTGCATGAGAGCGGCGATGGGCGGCTGGCCGGGCTGGTGTTGATCGATAATTCCATCGGCGAGGACCCGCCGCCGGCGCCGCCCGCGCAGCCGATGAAGCCGGGGCCGAAGCTGCCGCGCGAGGTGATGATGCGTAATTTCGTCCGTGGCATGTTCGCCCGCCCGCAACCCGCCGCCTGGCTCGACCGGCTGACCGAGACCTGCCTGCGCACGCCCGATCCGGCGGCCAAGGCGCTGCTTGCCTATCCCGTGCCGCGCACCTACTGGAAAGAGGCGGTCTACGCGACGCAGCGGCCGGTGCTCTATCTGGTGCGGCCGAAATTCGAGGGGCAGGCGGGCAATCTCGCCGCGCACCACAAGACGGCCGAGACGGTGGTGCTGCGCGATGCCGGGCACGCGCTGTTCGTCGACCGGGCGGAGCAGTTCAACGACCTGCTGGGCGGCTTCATCAAGCGGCGGATCTGGCATTGAGCACCAAGACCGTGGGCATGGTGCCGCTGTTCCTCGTCTCGATGGCCACAGTGGGCTTTGAGATCGCGCTGACGCGGTATTTCGCGGTCGCGAAATGGTCGGAATATGGCTACTGGGTGATCTCCCTGGTGCTGGCCGGCTTCGCTTTTTCGGGCGTGGCGATGGCGATCGCGCGGGACTGGTTCGCCCGGCATGGGCGGTTGCTGCTGCACTGGCTGCCGGTGGCGCTGATCGTGGCGGCCGCGCTCGGCTATCGCTTCGTCACCACCAATCCGTTCAATCCGCTGCAATTGCAGAACCAGGCGACGCTGGCGCCGCAATTGGTCAACATCGCCAATTACTACGTGGCGCTGCTGCCATTCTTCTTCCTGAGCGGGCTCTATATCAGCCTCAGCTTCGTGCTGAACTACCATGCGGTGGGCCGCGTCTACGGGTTCGACCTCACCGGCGCCGGGGCGGGATCGCTGCTGGCGCTCGGGCTGATGCAGTTCGTGCACCCGTTCCTGCTGCTGCCCTGCCTGCTGCTGCCGCTCGGGCTCGCGGTGCTGGCGCATCCCAGGCTGC
>CAIYPH010000014.1 GCA_903928045.1 uncultured Rhodospirillales bacterium | reverse complement strand
TGGCGCGACGGAAAATCGACATGGGGAGAGTCTCCGGACAATGGTCATGAGCAATCGGCCGCCCCGGTCTCCCGGCGCGGCGGAGGCGTGATCAGACCAGTCCGGGGGGGCCTCTTGGCCTTGCGCTCGCGTTCTGCGCTGCCGGCGGGCCGGCGCCCGAAGGTGGCTGTACGTAGCGCACCGCGTAGGCCACGACCGAGGGTGCGGTTGCTGTCGGCCCGGCCATCAGCGAGGGCAGCGCGGTCAGGCAGGCCGGGCAGAGGGCGCAATCATGCGCGGCGTTGCCATGGCCATCGTCCGCCGGGGTATTGCTTTCGGGGGCGTGGCAGATGTCCGACCCGCCGAGTGCGGCAAGCACCTCGGCCGGCGGCAAGGGGGCGACCCCAGCGACCAGGCGCACCACGACGGCGAGGATGGCGAGCACCGCCGCCACCCGTTCGAGTCTGTACCTGAAAAGTCGAGACAGTCGCATTAGGGTAGAACAGCACCGGAGCACGCATCGGGCAAGGGCCATCGCTGCGGATCGCCCGGGTGGAATGGCCCGGGGACGGGTCGAGGGCCGTCGCATCAATGCTACGTCATTGCCGCGCGAAAATCGTTCGTGGGGTGCGATTATTCGCTGCACCCGCTTGAAATCCGGCGGAAGTTCGACCGCAATACGCGCCTGGCAAGACGTGTGAAGAGGGGAACAATGAGCGGAACACAGGACGGGACGAGCGACGCAAGCGTCCCAGCGCCGACAAGCAAAGCGGCGGACGCCGGCACCGGTGAGGCGAAGAGCGGCGCCGGACGATCCAACGCACTCCCCTCGCCCACGCCTCCCTGGGCGTCCAAGGCGGCGGAACTGTCCCGCCTGATCATCGCGGCCTTTGGGCTGGCCATTTTCCTTGCCGCCTTCGTCTTCGCCTGGTGGAAGGATGACGGCCACACGATGTCAATTCTGGTCGGTGCCATCGTCTCGCTCGTCTCGTCGATTTCCGGCTACTACTTCGGCTCGTCGGCAGGCTCGAAGCAGAAGGACGACGTGATCCACCAGGCCCTCTCCGACGCCCAGAATAGCTGATGCCGGTCTTGGCGACCCGAATACCCCGGGGGACCGGAGCGTTCGGATGTCGCTTATCCCGCCACCCTGGCTAGGGTTGGGGTGGCGCGGGCGCCGGCGGTGGCAGCGGTGATTTCATAGACTCCGCGCTCGCCGGGCGACGCGGTGAAGCGATCGGTGATGCCCAGCACGGTTTCGGCGCCGCCGAGATACAGCAGCCCGTCCGGCGGCATTTGCCGGGCGATCGCCTCGAGCACGCGCGTTTTGGTCGGTTGGTCGAAATAGATCAGCACGTTGCGGCAGAACACGACGTCGAACTGACCGAGTGCGCGCAGATCGGCGAGCAGGTTGAATTCCCGGAACGCCGCCATCGCGCGGATCGCATCGTTGAGGCGCCAATTGGCCCCCTCTTTGCGGAAATAGCGCACGAGGAATTGCATTGGCAGGCCGCGCTGCACCTCGAACTGGGTGTAGACTCCCTCCTGGGCGCGGGCGAGTTGCTCACGGCTGATGTCGGTGCCGAGAATTTCGACGCTGCGCGGGCCGATCTGCGCCCGGGCCTCCGACAGGATCATCGCCAGCGAATAGGCCTCCTGCCCGGAGGATGAGGCCGCCGACCAGATCCGCAGCTTGGTCCCCACGGGCCGGCTGGCGAGCAGGCGCGGCAACGCATGGGTACGGAAATGCGCGAAAGGCTTGTCGTCGCGGAAGAAGAAGCTCTCATTCGTGGTCATCGCCTCGATGACGTCGCGCGCCAGCGCGCCGCCACGATCGGCTGCGACGCGATCGGCCAGCGCGTCGAGATCGCGCAGGCCCTGGGCCTTGAGGATGCGGCCCAGTCGCGCTTCCAGGAGGTAGAGCTTGTCCGGGCCAATCACCAGGCCCGAGCCATTGCGAAGGCAGGCGGCGAGAACGTCGAAAGCCTGCGGCTTCATGATTTGCGTGCTTTCAGAATGTCGAGGATGCAGGGAGCGAGATCGCCGAGCGGAAGGACGTGGTCGCACAGCGATTCCTGGGCGATGGCACCAGGCATGCCCCAGACGACGCTGGTCGCCTCGTCCTGGGCGATGGCGCAGCCGCCGGCGGCGACCAAAGCGCGGGTTGCGTCCCGCCCGTCATGGCCCATGCCGGTCAGCATCACCATGAGCACCCGCCCGCCACAGGCGGCGGTGGCGCTGCGCAGCATGGGATCAACCGCGGGACGGCAAAAATTCTCCTGCGGGCCGTCATTGAGGCGGGCTCGCAACTCGGAACCCGCGGTCTCGATCAGCAGATGGCGGTTGCCGGGGGCCAGCACGATATGGCCGGGGCGGAGAATCTCACCATCGACTGCCTCCGCACACGGCATCGCGCCGATCCGCGTGAGATGCTCGGCCAGCAGCGGCGTGAAGGTCGCCGGCATGTGCTGGGTCAGCACAACCGGGACCGGAAGGCGCGGTCCGAGCGCCTGCACCAGCGTAAACAACGCCTGCGGCCCGCCGGTGGAGCTGCCGATCGCCAGCAGCCGTGGTGCCGGACGCAGGACCGGACGGCGCAGCGGTGCGGCTGCGCGAGGTACGGCCGGAATCGCGCCGCGGCGGCGCTGCCGGGCCAAGCCCTTCACTTTGGCCAGCAACTCCTGGCGAAAGCTGTCATCGGCGATGGCGGAGGTCGCGGGTTTGGGCACATAGTCGGCCGCGCCGAGCCGGAGCGCGCGCAGGGCGATATCGGCGCCGCGGGTCGTCAACGTGCTTGCCATGATGACCCGCAGCCCAGGGTCGGCGCGCAGCAAGAGCGGCAGGGCGGCGAGCCCGTCCATGACTGGCATTTCGATGTCGAGCACCACCACGTCGATCGTGCCTGGCGCTGCCTGCAACGCCGCGAGCGCCGCCTTGCCGTCGGCTACTCGGGAGACGACGCGGATCTCGGGATCAGCCTCCAGCATGCGGGTGAGGGCCCCACGGATGACCACGGAGTCGTCGCAGATCATCACCCGTGCCCCCTCTCCGGCCGCGGGCGGCGGAATGGCGGACCGAGCCGGCGCCGCGGTCACAGCAGGCCAACCTGCGAGAACTTGCCGACCAGGATTTCCTCATCGAAGGGCTTCATGATGAATTCCTGCGCGCCGTGCTCGATGGCCTGCTCGATGAAGGAGATGTCATTCTCCGTGGTGCAGAACAGCACCGGCGGTTCGTCAGGCCCGAACTGGCTGCGCAGTGCCTTCAGAAACTCAATGCCGTTCATCACCGGCATGTTCCAGTCGAGCAGCACGCAGCCGGGCAACCGGCGCTGGCAGGATTCCAGCGCCACCTTGCCATCCTCCGCCTCCTCGACGGCGAAGCCCTTGGATTCAAGAATCCGGCGCGCCACCTTGCGCACCAGACGGCTATCGTCGACCACGAGGCAGACGCGAGACGGTTCTGTCACGTTCCGCTCATCCTTCCTTTGAAAGGGCGAGAATCCGCCCGATGTCGAGCTCCACCATCAGCCGCCCGTCGAGGCGGTAAATGCCGGAGCAGAATTCCGCCCAGGCCGGCGGCAACGTCGGCGGGTTGCGCTCGAAGCTGCTGGCCGGGGGCGTCATCACCTCGCTCACCTGGTCCACCAGTAGGGCGTAGAGGTCCCCACCCTGCTCGGTCACCACCGACATGCGCGGCGTTCCCGGCGGGGGGGGCGGCACGCCCAGGCGGCACCGCAGGTCGATCGCGGTGACGATGCGGCCGCGCAGATTGAGGCTGCCGGCGATTTCCGGCGGAGCCAGGGGGATGCGGGTGATCGGTTGCTCGCCGAGGATGTCCCGCACGCTCAACACCGGCACGCCGCAAAGCTGATCGGCGATGGTGAGCGTGACGAGGGTGCGCGCCGAGGCCTCCTCCCCGCGCGGCTCGGCGACTTGGCGACGGTCAATGGCGGTAGCACTCATGTGGGACTCCCGGTCAGGCGTGGAGGCGGGGTTCGGCGGAGATGGTCAGGCACTGCCGCAGACTGGTGAGCAGCGCCTCGCGTTCGAACTTGCGCACATAGTCGGTGAACCCAGCCGCGCGGCCGGCGTCGATCCGGGCCGGGCTGGTCATGCCGGTCAATGCGATGACCGGAAGGTCCTTCCACGGCCCGCCGGCGCGCAGGCGGCTGACGAATGCGATGCCGTCCATGTCCGGCATTTCGATGTCTGACACGATCGCGGCGAACTGGGCGCCGGCCTCGGCGAGCACGAGCGCCTCGGCCGCGCTGGCAACGGAAGTGACGTCGAACCCGGCGGCGATCAGGCTCGGCTCCAGCATCTGGCGAAAGAACGCGCTGTCCTCGACAATCAACAGCCGCGTTCCATTGCCTTGGCCGGCATCGCCGCCGCCATCGAACCAGTCGGCGAAGGCGCGGGTGAGCCAGTAGCCGGTGTCGATCACGTCAGTGGCTTTGCCTGCGACCACCGCCTTGCCAAGGATTCCCGGGCGGTTCGTGCCGAGTTGGATCAGTAGGCTGTCCTCAACCACGTCGATGATCTCGTCGACCACCAGGCCCATACAGCGGTCATGTCCCAATCGGCGCTCGGCGTCGGCGAAGACCAGCACAGTCTGGCTCGGACGCGTCAGGTCCAGCTCACCGGACATCGGGATCAGCGGCATCAGGCGGCCGCGATACTGAGTCACCGCTTGGTCGGCACCGGCCTCGATTTGTCCGGCCGCAATTTCCTCCAGCCGGGCGACCAAGCCGAGGGGAACCACTTTCGGCTCAGCCCCGCCGGCGCGGAACAGCAGCATCGCCGCACGGTCATCCCGCTGCCCGAGCTTGGCGGTGGTGGGAAGGTTGGCGCCGCCGCGACCATCCGAGGAGCCGGCAATGCCGGTGGCCCGGGCAATGCCGTTGGGATCGAGGATCATGATCACCGAGCCGTCGCCAAGGATGGTGTTGCCGCTGAACATCGTGACGTGACGCATGATCGGCGCGACCGGCTTGACTACGATTTCCTCGGTGTCGAACACCCGATCGACGACGATACCGAGCAGGTTGGCGCCGACCTGCGCGACCACGATATGGCGGCGTGCCTCGTTCGAATGGGCCGAGGCGGTGCCAAGGCGCAACAGGTCCGCGAGGTTGACGAGTGGGAGCAGACGGTCACGCAGCCGTAGCACCGGCGTGTTGTTGATCATCTGCAGCACCGGCTCGCCGTCCTGTGCGCCGGCGGCGTTTTCGGTGCCGGCGCGGACCAGCTCGACCACGCTGAGCTGCGGAATGGCGAAGCGCTCGCCTCCGGCCTCGACGATCAGCGCCGAGACGATCGCCAAAGTCAGGGGGATCTTGATGGTGAAGGTTGTGCCCTGCCCGACCATGCTCACCAGCTCGATGGTGCCGCCGATGCGCTCGACGTTGGTCTTCACCACGTCCATCCCAACGCCGCGGCCGGAGACCGCAGTGATGGTGGCCGCGGTCGAGAAACCGGCGCGGAAGATGAAGCGCTGGATCTGGTTGTCGGTCATGCCGGCCAGCTCGGCCTCAGTGGCGAGGCCCTTGGAAAGGATTTTCGATTTGATCTTGTCCGCTGCCAGCCCGCGCCCGTCATCACCGACCTCGATGACGATATGGCCCCCCTCGTGGAACGCGTTGAGAGTGATGTGCCCGGTCTCGGGCTTGCCCGCCGCGCGTCGCTCGGCGGGGGTCTCCAGCCCATGGTCGGCCGAGTTGCGCACCATATGGGTCAGCGGGTCCTTGATGAGCTCGAGGACTTGCCGGTCAAGCTCGGTATCGGCTCCGCGCATCACCAGCTCTATGCGCTTGTCGAGATCCATCGTGAGGTCACGCACCAGCCGCGGCAGCTTGCTCCATGCGTTGCCGATCGGCTGCATGCGGGTCTTCATCACGCCCTCCTGCAGATCGGTGGTGATGTGCGACAGGCGCTGCAGCGGCACGGAGAACGCCGCGTTCTCCTGGGTGCGGGCGAGCTGGAGAAGCTGGTTGCGGGTCAGCACCAGCTCGCTGACCAAGGTCATCAACTCCTCGAGCACGTCGACTCCAAGGCGGATCGTCTGAGTCGACTGGGGCGCCTCAGGCACCGGATCGGCGGTCACGCGGGCGGGCTCCGCCGGCGCGACGGCGGCGGGCGGGGCGGGAGGCTCCACCGCCGCAACCGGTTCTGGCGGTGGCGGTTCAGCCATCGCGAGCGCTGACGGTGGCGCGACGGGCGCCGCCTCCACCGGCGCGCCGGCCATTCGGCCATTGCTCACGGCATCCAGGCGCGCGATCAGCCCACCATCATCGCCGGCCGGCTCAGCGCCGCTGGCGGCCAGTCCGGCGACGATGAACTTGATCTGGTCGATCGCCGCGAGCACGGTACTGACGAGGTCTGGCGTGACGCCCAGCACCCCGTCGCGAACGCGGCCAAGGACGTTCTCGGCGGCGTGGGCGACCTTCTCCAGGCGCGGCAGGCCCAGGAATCCGCAGGTACCCTTGATCGTGTGGACCAGCCGGAAAATCAGCGACAACGTGTCGCCATCGTTCGGGTTGCGCTCAAGCCGCACGAGGGCGACGTCGAGTTCCGCGAGATTTTCGTTGGTTTCAGTCAGGAATTCGGCGAGCAAATCGTCCATCATGGCGCTCCGTCCCGGAGGAGATGGGTCCGGGTATCGGCGCAGTCTGAGACGCAGGGACGAACAAAAGGTAAAGGCGGAGCGAGGAAAACACCGCGCGGAAGGGTCTGATCAGCCCGCGGGCGAAAGTACCAGCGGCGGCGCTGCCTCCTGCTGCGCGGACATCAGGAACCCCAGGCGCATTCCGGAGCGGCGGGCGAGCAGCGTGGTCAATGGCGCCTGCAATGTCCGCGAGGCCTCGCTGCCCTCATCGGCGAGCGCGGCCCAGGCATGTGCCTCGTTGGACATATAGGCGGCGAGACCGGCCGGCCAGGCGGCCCGCGGACCGGCGATGCTGACGATAACGCCACGCGCCGGTTCGCCGGCGACCGTCACCGTGCCGCCACCCGGCAGGCTTTCCGCGGCGAGGAGGAGAACATTGAGCACGAGGCGGGCGGCGGCGGGCGGGAATTCAATGTTCGATGCGAGATGCTCGAACGAGACCGTCACCCGGCGGCCCTGTGGCAACCCTTCGGCCAGCGCCCGGAGATCTTCGAAGCCAAGCGCCGCGGTGGGCCCGCCCCAGGCGGCGCGCAGGAAGCGCAGGCGCCGGGCCAACCCAGCCGAGACCTCGGTTGCCAGGGCCAACGCCTCCTCTGCTGCCTCGGGGTCCTCGTTGACCATTTCGATCGAACCCATCAGCGTGCCCAGCGGACCGCTGAGGTCGTGGCAGAGACGCATTGCGAGCAGTTCAGCCAAACGCAGTCCGTCGTTCAAGCGTTCTATCCTTTGCTCTTTCGGCCTCGGGGCCGAACCAATAGGACGATCTAGATGTTAACGGAGAATTTACGCAGTATTGCCGCTCGCTGTCGAGAAACCCGATTTGCCGCGGAAAACCCGCGGTGAGCGGGGAAGGTGTGCCGCCTCGTGTGGTCCGCGCCACCTGGCTCGAACCTGGTCAATGGGTGCGCCACCCCGATCAGCCCGATTGGGGTGACGGGCAGGTTCAGTCGGTCGTGGGCCAACGGGTTACGGTGAATTTCGCGGGCGCGGGAAAGGTGCTCGTGAACGCCTCCGTGGTGACTCTGGAAATCATCGATGCCGATTGAGCCGGCTGCCTTGCGCTCTTGCCGGGTTGAGACAACATTGCGAACCATATAGCTCAGAGTAGTATCTTCACCATGATCGATCCATTCGGCAGGTCCATCACATATTTGCGCATCTCGGTCACCGACCGGTGCGATCTTCGATGTGTGTACTGCATGGCCGAGGACATGACGTTCCTGCCCAAGGCGGAGGTTCTGTCGCTCGAGGAGCTCGATCGGCTCAGCGCGGCCTTCATCCGGCTCGGCACCAACAAGATCCGCATCACCGGTGGCGAGCCGCTGGTCCGCCGCGATGTGATGTCGCTGTTCCGCAGCCTCGGGGCGCGAATCGGTGGTGGGCTTGAGGAGCTGACCGTGACGACCAACGGCACCCAGCTCGCGCGATTCGCGACCGACCTGCGCGCGTCCGGCGTGCGGCGGATCAATGTCAGCCTCGATACGCTCGATGCCGAGCGCTTCACCGCGATGACGCGCTGGGGCCGGATCGAGAAGACCATGGACGGGATTTTCGCCGCCAAGGCGGCCGGACTCGCCATTAAAATCAATGCAGTGGCCATGAAGGGCGTGAACGAACACGAGTTCGACTCGATGATCGCCTGGTGCGGCGAGCATGCGTTTGACCTGTGCTTGATCGAGACCATGCCCCTCGGCGACATCGAGGGCGATCGCACGGACCAGTATCTGCCGCTCTCAGTGGTGCGCGCGCGGCTGCGCAAGAACTGGACGTTGGAGGAGACCGACTACACGACCGGTGGGCCGGCGCGCTACTTTACGGTGGCGCAAACCGGGCAACGCATCGGCTTCATCACCCCGATGACCCATAATTTCTGCGAAAGCTGCAACCGTGTGCGGCTGACCTGCACCGGCACGCTTTACATGTGTCTCGGCCAGGACGACAGCGCCGATTTTCGCCGCGTGCTGCGGGGCGGCGCCAGCGATGATGAACTGGATGCCGCTATTGTCGCGGCCATCGCGCGCAAGCCGAAGGGACACGATTTCGTGATCGACCGTGCGCGCCGGCAGCCGGCCGTCACCCGCCATATGAGTGTGACGGGCGGCTGACGGGCACCTGCCCCAATACGCGCGCGCCAGGAAACATCAGAGAGACCTTGCTGCCCACGCCGGAATGCGCCTCGACGGTCAAATGCCCATCATGCGCCTCGACCAGGGCCCGGGCGAGTGCCAGGCGCAGACTGATGCCGCGGCTGTCCTGCCGCCGCGCCACCGCCTCCGGCGTTGCGGCGCCGTTGCCTTCATCGGCGATGAACAGGGTGTAGCAGTCGCCATTGGGTTCCCCTCCAACGTCGATCCCGTCGTCATTGCGGGTTCCGCGGACTGCCTCGGCGAAGACCCGGGTGATGGCGTGGCGTAGGGCCCTCCGGTCCGCCCGCAGGCGGATCGGGCGGAGATCGGGCTGGATCCGCCAGTTGCGCCGGCCCGGCAATATCATGGCGCACACCGCGCCGATCGCTTCGTCGACGACGGTGCCGAGGACCACGGTTTCATCGCGCAGCACACGCGGCGAATCCGCGTCGATGGTCAGGTCCTGCAGGTCGTCGGCGAGGTCCAGCAGGTCCGCCGCGCCAGTCGCGATACCCGCGGCGTCGGGATGGCCAGCGGTGACGAGGTGGTCGGCATGGCCATGCAGCGTCATCCCAACGCCCCGAACGTCATGGGCGGCGAGCCGCATGCGGCGGATCAGCATTTCCTCGGCGTCGAGCACTTGTCTATGGAGATTGCGCGCGCCATTGACCGCGCGCGACAGCCGCCGCACACGCAGGCAAAGCACTGCAATTGCAAGGCTGCCAGCGAGCAACAATGCGAATGCGATCGAGGCAAAAACCGGTGCTACAAACATAGGGCCGATTATGGGCCCCAATGTCTGAATAAACCGTTAACCGCTTGTATCAGGACGCCCGCCCGTCGCCATGGCGACAGGCCGTGTCGGCAGACCTCAGACAGCGGCCTTCTTGGCCGCGGCGCGGACGATGCGCCGCTTCAGCACCAGCGCCTCGGGGGCGAGGTTGCGGTTCGGGGTCGACAGCAGATAGGCGTCAATCCCGCCATTATGCTCGACCGTGCGGATCGCCCGGGTCGACAAGCGCATGCTGACCGACGCGCCAAGCGTATCGGAGAGCATCGAGCTATCCTGCAGGTTGGGCAGGAAGCGGCGACGGGTCTTGTTGTTGGCGTGGCTGACGTTATTGCCCGACAGGACGCCTTTCCCGGTGAGCTGGCAGCGGCGAGACATCGTGGTAATCCTCAATAGCGGTCGACGGCACGAGATGCCGCAGGAAGGCGCGGCTTATGGCGAATGGGCAGCCCGCCGTCAACCCATGACACGCGCCGGGCTCGACTGCGCCCAATGAATTCGCGCTATTGGCGAACCAGGACCGTGCGCCGGTTGCGCGCGCGGGCTTCGGAGGTGCCGTTGTCGGTAAGTGGTCGGTCAGGCCCGATGCCGGCGATGGCGATGCGGATTGGGTCGATGCCGGCGCTCGACAGCGCATCGCGCACTGCCGCGGCACGGCCAGCGGCGAGCTCGATGTTGCGCGCGCGCGGGCCAATATTATCGGTGTGGTTCTCGACCAGGATCCGCAAACCCGGCGCCTCCCGCAGCAGCCGCGTGACTTCTGCGAGTACCGGCGCGGCCTCGGGCTTGAGGCTTGGGCGATCAAAATCGAACGGCAGGAACAATCCCACGCGCCCGCGGGTCTCGAGTGCCGTCTTGAGCGCTTCGGCGGTCGTCGGCCGGATCGCCGCCTTGAACGCCTTCTCCTCGACGATTGAGACCGCGATCATGGTCTCCTGGCTCCATATCTTCACCCAGACCAGCCGCCCCGCATCGCCGAAGCGGGCGACAGTGGTGGCGCTGTCCATGAACAGGACCTGCGCGCCAAGCCTGGCGAGCGCGGCACGGTAATTAAGCTGGATGTCGAGATCGGATGCCACCAGCTGGCCTGGCCGCGGGGCATAGGAAAGCTCGGTGCGAGCACCCTGCACCCTGACCTCGCGCGATTCCTCGCCGTCCTGCAACGTGAAGATGACTTCATCGAGGCTGTGCCGCTCCGGCGGGTCGGCGGCATAGCCCGGCATGTGGCCAAGGCGGCGATCGTCGTGGCCGGAGGGAGGCAAGAGGGACGGAACATGCGCCGCCTGCTCGATCACCGTGATGTTGATCGCGGTCTCCTCGCTCCACACCTTCAGCCATATTGCGTGACCCGCGCGGTCGAGGCGGGCGGTGGTGTTACGCTCGTCGGTGAACAGGATCTCGGCGCCGGCCTCACTCAGGGCGGCGCGGTAGTTCTCCTGGATGTCGGCGTCGCTGGCCAGCCGGCCGCCCTCGCGCAGCGCATAGGCGATCTCGGTGCGGGCGCCCTGGACCACCACCTCGCGTGTCTCGTCGCCGTCGCGCACTTGGAAGCTGCGCTGGTCGAAGGCACGCCGGTCCGGCGGGTCGGCGGCGTAGTCCGGCATATGGCCGAGCGGCGCATAGTCGGTTGTATTTGGCGCGGTCAGCACCTGACGGCGCGGCACGGGCTCGACCACCGTGACGTCGATCGCGTTGCCCAGGCTGGTGATCCGCACCAAGGCGCCGTCAGCGCCGGGGAGGCGGGCGAGGGTGAGTCGGTCCTCGGCCAGGATGATGTCGCCGCCCGCGCGACGCAGGGCCAGACGGTAGCGGGACTGGATCGCGCCGTCGCTCGCCGGCGCCGTTCCGTCGCTCACCGTGTAGTGTTGCATGCAGGTGCGGCCGCTCACGGTCAGCGGCCCAGTGGGGGTGGCGAAGGTCACGACATCCCAGGCCCTGCCATCCGCCGGCGCCTTCGCCACATAGCCGGAGAGCCGTCCGGCCGGCGCGCAATCACCCGGCGGCGCCACCTGCGCGCGGCAGACGGACGGCAGGGCAAGCAGGGCCGAGATCATGAGGGCGAAGCGACAGCCAATCCGCATGCGGGTTCCTTGAGCGGGTGCCATTCTGCCCGTTTCAGATGCAATGAACCAGCCGGGGCGGGCCGATGCCGCGGCAGGCTTGCCGCAAACCGCCGCCGGCATTAACCCTGCGACACTTCCGAGGAGTGTCGCCTGCCATGAATATCGACAAGGTGATGAGCATCGACGCCGCGATGGCCCATGTCACGCCCGGTTCGCGGGTGATGATGGGCGAGTTCGTCGGCGCCGGCGAGCCGGCGAAGTGCATCGAGTGGCTGCTGGCTCACGGAATCGACCGCCTGACCCTGATCGCCAACACCTCCGGCCTGCGCGGCGACTTCCTGATGGGCAAGTTGTTCGCCGCGGGACTGATCGAGGAGTATATTGGCACGCACGGCGCCACTTCCAATGAGGCGTCGGATGCTTATCTCTCTGGCAAGCTGAAGGTGCGGCAGTTCTTCCCCATGGGCACTTGGGCCGAGAAGGTGCGGGCCGGCGGGCATGGGCTGGGCGGCGCGCTGGTGCCGGTGGGGGTGGGCATTCTCGACCAGGAGGGCCTGTTCCCCGACCTCGAGGAGCCCAAGCGGACCATCGAGATCAAGGGCAAGACCTACCTCGTGGAGGAGGCACTCACCGCCGACATCTCGATCATCCGCGGCTATCGCGCCGATCCGTTGGGCAACGTCGAATTCCGCTACATGGCCACCCAGAACCAGAAGGACCTGGCGATGGCCGGCAAGTTCACCATCGCCGAGGTGAACGAGATCGTGCCCGTCGGTGCCATCCCGCCGGAGCGCGTCGGCTGCCCCGGCCCCTTCGTCAACGCGGTGGTGCAGGGGTACGCGCTGGCGGACCAGCACACGCTCTATCGCGACCACTGGATAAAGCTCGGCCGGCTGCCCAAGCTTTCGGAAGGAGAGACGCCATGAGCCATCTGCACGGCCAGGACCCCCGCGTGGTCATCGCCCGCCGCTGCGCCCGCGAGCTGCGCGCCGGCGAAGTGGTGAATCTCGGCATCGGCATCCCGACCATGACGGCGAACTATCTGCCGGCGGGCGTGCAGGTGATTTTCCACTCAGAGAACGGCTGCTTCGGCTTTGGCCCCAAGCCCAGCACTCTGGAGGCCGACAGCGACGTCTCCAACGCCTCGACCGAGCCGGTGACGCTGATGCCCGGTGCGGCGATCATGGACCTCACCACCTCGCTCGGCGCCATGCGCAACGGCTACATCGCCACCTCGGTGCTGGGCGGGCTTGAGGTTGACCAGGAGGGCAACCTCGCCAACTGGGCCTCCAAGCGCAACGGCAAGTGGTGGCCCGGCATCGGCGGCGCGATGGACCTCTGCTACGGCGTGCCCCGCATCATCGCGGCGCTCCAGCACACCGACAAGCATGGCCACAGCAAGGTGAAGAAGCGCACTCATCTGCCGCTCACCGGCAAGGGCTGCGTCAAGGTGATCGTGACCGACCACGCGGTGTTCGATGTGACGCCCGAGGGCCTGGTGCTGCGCGAGGCCTATCCGGGCCTCACGGTCGAGAACATCCGCGCCGTCACCGAGGCGGATTTCACCGTCTCGCCCAATTTCGGGCCGATGGACATCTGACAACGGGGAGCACGGCCATGCTGGCGCCGGACAATTGGGGCTGGCAGGCCCGCATCGGCATGTTCATCGTCGGCAACGAGGCAGTGCCCGAGGCCGAATGGTGGGCGATGGCGCCGCAGGGCGTCTCCGTCCATGCCGCGCGGGTCACCGCAGGCGCCCCCTGGGCGCGCTGGCGGGAGGATCGCAGTGGCGTGGTGCCGGAGCCCGACCTCGCCCGCGGCGCCGCCCAGTTCGCCGCCATGCGCCTCACCGCCATCGTGGTCGGCCACAGCTCGAGCTCCATCCTCGGCGGCGCCGGCTGGGACGAGGCGACCGTCGCCGCCCTCGCGCCGTTGATCGGCCCCGGCCCCGCCATCACCACCAACGGGCTCGACTGTCTCGCAGCCCTGCGCGCCTCAGGCGTGCGGCGCCCCTTCCTGGTGCTGCCGCCCTGGTTCAATGACGCCATCGTCGCCGCCGGCGTGGCCTATTACACTGCCCTCGGCGTGCCACCCGCCGGGCATATGCGCTACGACCCCGGCCGCAAATGGCGCGACCTGCCGCCAGGCGAGCTCTACCCGAACGGCATGGGCTTCGAGCAGGAGATCGAGCCTCTCTACGCCCAAATCCGCGCCGCCTGCCCGCCCGAGGCCGACGGCGTGCTGATCGCCGGCACCGGCTTCCGCTGCGTCGGCATCATCGATGCGCTGGAGACGGACCTCGCCCGCCCCGTCATTTCCGCCAACCAGGCGAGCCTGTGGCACTGTATGCGCCTCTCCGGTGTGCGCTCCGCAATCCCCGGCTACGGCAGCCTGCTGACACTCTGATCGCGGGTCAGCCGCAGCATTTTCCAGGCCGCCCAGCACGCGGCAAGCGGGACGATGGCCAGCGTGCCGAACAGCCAGGCGGTGGTGTGGCCCAGTTCGGCGGTGGTGGTTGCGGTGGGGAGGCCGGCGAGGTTGGCGACGAGGCCGGCCAGGGCGGAGCCGAAGACGGTGGTGAGGGTTTGGGTGGTGGTGATGAACGGGCCGGCCATTTCGCGGTCGGCGGGGGCGGCGACGGACATCATCATGGCGCCGAGATGGGCCCAGACGAAACCGATGCCGACGCCGAGGAGGCCTTGGCCGATGATCACGAAGGCCAGGTGCCCGGCGGGCAGGGTGGCGCCGATCAGCAGCAGTCCGGCGAGCATGGTGGCGGGGCCGGCCAGCATCAGCGCGCGGGCGGTCTGCCCGGCGGCGGAGGCGGTGACGAAGGAGGTGGCGGTCCAGGTCAGCGCGTAGGTCGCGCTGATATAGCCGGCGGCCAGCGGCGGCACGCCGTGCGCCTTTTGCAGCATGAAGGGCAGGAAGGTGCAGGGCGCGGCGGAGAGATTGAGCAGCCCGAGCGAGGCCGAGGCGGCGCCGAAGGGGGTGCGCCAATCGAAGGCGCCGGCGGGGAACATGCGGCGGGTGGCGGTGCGGTCGATCCGCAGGGTGGCGGCGAGGCAGGCGATGGCGACGATAAGTCCGAGGCCGGCGTAGAGCGGCTGCGCGCTGGCGCCGCCGGTGCTCACGCTGATTGCCGCGGCGGCCAGGAGTGCGAGGCGGGCGCCGGGAATGCCGGGGGCCGGCCCGCCCTCGCCGCCGCGCGGCAGGATGGCGGCCGAAGCCAGTACGAAAGTGATCGCGATCGGCACGTCCACCCAGAAGGCGGCGCGCCAGGTGGCATATTGCGCGAACAGCCCGCCGACGGCGGGGCCGGCGAGGGCCGCGATGCCCCACACCGAGCCGATCACCACGATGGCGCGGGCATGGAGTTCGGCCGGGAAGATGCGGCGGATCAGCCCGTAGCCGAGGGCGGGCAGCATGCCGCCGCCGAGCCCCTGGATCAGCCGCCCGGCCAGCAGCATCGGCATATTGGAGGAGAGGGAGCAGATCAGGCTGCCGATGGCGAACAGCAGACACGCCAGCCGGTAGGCCCCGCGCGGCCCGAGGCGCGCCATCAGCAACGGCACGGAGGAGGCGGAGGTGAGGGAGCCCACGACATAGAGCGTCGAGGTCCAGGAAAAGAAGGCGAGCCCGCCGATTTCGCTGACCACCACCGGCATCACGGTGGCGACCACGTAGATCGACACCGCATGCAGGCCGACGCCACCGGTGATCACCAGGGTGCGCAGCAGATTGGCGCCGCGCAGCAGCCCGCCCCAGCCCGCAGTGGTGTTCCCCGTGTTCATGCCGCTGCGTCCCACGCCGGGGCGGCGGCGGCAAGCGGCTTTGACAGCAGGGCGGGGCTGTGTTGGCTATGGGGCGGGTGGAAATGGCGGGGTCCGGCAGCGTGGGTGGGGTTACCGGAGGTCTGTTCGCGGTCGCCGATTTTCGCCGGCTGTGGTGCGTCGGTCTCGCGCTGTTCACCGTGCGCTGGCTGGAGATGATCGCCTTCGGGGTGTTCACCTACGCCGCCACCGGCTCGGCCTTCATCGTCTCGATGGTCACCATGCTGCGGCTGCTGCCGATGGGCCTGTTCGGCGCCTTCATCGGCGCGCTGGCCGAGCGGGTGGAGCGGCGGACGGCGCTATTGGGCGTGGTGGTTCTGCTGCTGCTGGGCGAGGCGGCGCTGGCGGTCTCGGCGATGACGGGGCATCTGGCGGTGTGGCAGATCGCGCTGGCGAGCTTCATCAACGGCTGCGGCTGGGCGGCGGACAACCCGATCCGCCGGGTAATGATCGGCCAGGCCGCCGGCGCCGAGCGGATGAACATCGCGATGTCTATCGACGTTGGAGCCAACAACGCCAGCCGCATGCTTGGCCCCACCGTCGGCGGCGCATTGCTGGCGGCGATCGGCATCCAGGGCGCGCTGGTACTCGGTGCAGCGCTCTACTGTGCGGCCCTGATGATCTTGCTACGCCTGGGCCAGCGGAACCCGCCCGCGGTGCCGCAGACTGCTCGCGTGCTGGCGACCATTCGCGAGGGCTTGG
>CAIYPH010000013.1 GCA_903928045.1 uncultured Rhodospirillales bacterium | reverse complement strand
GCCATCGGCCCCGGCCTCGCCCGCGCGGCGCTGGCCATGAAGGTGAACGGCACGCTGTCGGATCTCTCGCGCGACATCGCCGAGGATGCCGCCGTGGTGTTCGTCACCCGCATGGACGAGGTGGCGCTGGAGATGATCCGCCACGATACCGCCCATGTGCTGGCCGAGGCGGTGCAGGAGCTGTTCCCCGGCACCCAGGTGACCATCGGCCCCTCGATCGAGAACGGCTTCTACTACGACTTCGCCCGCAACGAGCCGTTCACCACCGAGGATTTCCCGGCCATCGAGGCCAAGATGCGCGAGATCGTCGCCCGCGGCGCCCCCTTCGTGCGCAGCGTGATCGACCGTGACGAGGCCATCGCCTTCTTCCAGGCCAAGGGCGAGAAGTACAAGGCCGAGCTGATCCAGGACCTGCCGGCCACCGAGACCATCACCCTCTACACCCAGGGCGACTGGATCGACCTCTGTCGCGGCCCGCATATGCGCACCACCGCCGATGTCGGCACCGCCTTCAAGCTGATGAAGGTGGCCGGCGCCTATTGGCGCGGCGATCATCGCAACGCCATGCTGAGCCGCATCTACGGCACCGCCTGGCGCGACCAGAAGGAACTCGACGCCCATCTCCACATGCTGGAGGAGGCGGAAAAGCGCGACCATCGCCGCATCGGCAAGGACATGCAGCTCTTCCACCTCCAGGAGGAGGCGACGGGCTCGATCTTCTGGCACCCCAAGGGCTGGCGGCTCTACCAAACCGCCGAGCGCTATATCCGCCGCCGGCTCGATTCCAACGGCTACGAGGAGATCAAAACCCCGCAGCTGGTGGATCGCGTGCTGTGGGAGAAGTCCGGCCATTGGGACAATTACCGCGCCCACATGTTCCTGGTCCGCGTCGATGAGGACGAGAAGACGCTGGCGCTGAAGCCGATGAACTGCCCGGGCGCCGTGATGGTGTTCCGCACCGGCATGCGCTCCTACCGCGATTTGCCGATGCGCCTGGCCGAGTTCGGGCAGGACCATCGCTACGAACCGTCCGGGGCGTTGCACGGCATCATGCGGGTGCGCGCCTTCCAGCAGGATGACGGGCATATCTTCTGCACCGAGGACCAGATCGGGTCGGAGACCATCCGCTTCGTCGCCCTGCTGTCCTCGATCTACGCTGATTTCGGCTTTGAGAGTTTCCGCGTGAAGTTCTCCACCCGGCCGGATGTGCGGGCGGGGTCCGACGAGGTGTGGGACAAGGCCGAGAGCGCGCTCGAGAAAGCCTGCCTCGATGCCGGTGTGGAATACATCATCAACCCCGGCGAGGGCGCGTTCTACGGCCCGAAGCTGGAGTTCGTGCTGCGCGATGCCATCGGGCGGGACTGGCAGTGCGGCACGTTGCAGGTGGATTTCATCCTCCCCGAGCGGCTCGATGCCGAATACGTCGGCGAGGATGGCATGCGTCACCGCCCGGTGATGTTGCATCGCGCGATTCTCGGCAGTTTCGAGCGTTTCCTCGGCATCACCATCGAGCAATACGCCGGCCGCTTCCCGCTCTGGCTCTCCCCGGTGCAGGTCGCGGTGGCCACCATCGTGTCGGACGCCGATGACTACGCGGCCGAGGTGGCCGCGGCGCTGAAGGCGGCCGGGTTGCAGGTGGTGCTCGACACCACCAACCAGAAGATCAACGCCAAGGTGCGCCAGCACTCGGTGCAGCACGTGCCGGTGATCGCCGTGGTCGGCCGCAAGGAAGCCGAGGAGCGCACGGTGGCGCTGCGCCGCCTGGGCTCCCAGGCGCAGGAGGTGCTGCCGCTCGCCGAGGCGGTGGCGCGGCTGGGCGGCGAGGCAATGCCGCCGGACATTGCACGTGCGCGCGCGGCGACGACGCGTCCCGCTTGAAACCGAGAGCCATTTCGCGCGACTATGGGTTGAATTCCGCACGCCGGGCTGTCCTGGCGAGCGGAACGCGCCGCAACTGCCACAGGAGACCACGATAGCCAGACCCCCAATGCCCGCCGCACCCACCCGCGATGGGCCACGCGTGAACGAAGAAATCCGCAATCCACAAGTTCGCCTGATTGACCAGAACGGCGAAATGCTGGGCGTGATGACCGGCCGCGAGGCCATCCAACGGGCCTATGCCGTGGGCCTCGACCTGCTCGAGATCAGCCCCAACGCCGATCCGCCAGTGGTGAAAATCCTCGATTTCGGCAAGTTCAAATACGAACAGCAGAAAAAGAAGAACGAGGCGCGCAAGAAGCAGAAGGTCATCGAGATCAAAGAGATCAAGGTGCGCCCGAACATCGATGAGAACGATTATCAGGTGAAGCTGCGCGCCATGAAGTCGTTCATCGAGGAAGGCGACAAGGTCAAGGTGACACTGCGCTTTCGCGGCCGTGAAATGGCCCACCAGGAGCTTGGCGTGAAGGTGCTCGAACGCATCCGCGGCGACATGGATACGGCCACCAAAGTGGAGCAGATGCCGCGCATGGAAAACCGCCAGATGGTGATGGTGCTCAGCCCACGCTGAGCCGCCGGACTGGCGGGGGCCCGGCAGGCGCGCGTCGTCTGCCGGGAATATCATGCGGGCTGGAACGTCTCCCATCGTAGCTCTGCCGTGATCGGCACAGCGGAATGGAGCAGATGATGATCAATGACGCTGTCCTGGCCCTCTGGGCCCCTCGGGTGTTGAGCCTGCTGCGGATCATGGCCGGGCTGCTGTTCCTCCAGCACGGGCTTTCGAAGCTGTTCGCCTGGCCCGGGAGCGCGCCGGCTAATTTCCAGCTGGTTTCGCTGATCGGCCTGGCCGGCGTGATCGAATTGGCGGGAGGGCTGCTGCTCGCCATCGGCGCGTTCACCCGCGTCAGCGCGCTCATCATGTCCGGCGAAATGGCCTTCGCCTATTTCATGAGCCATGCCCCGGCGAGCTTCTTCCCTATCGTCAATCGTGGTGAAGGGGCCATCCTGTTCTGCTTCATTTTCCTGTACATCGCCGTCGCCGGCGGTGGTGCCTGGAGCTTTGACGCGGCCCGCAAGCGGGGTTGAGCGCGGCAGGCCGGCGAGAGCGCCGCTGAGCGGAGTGGACATCATGCAGCCCAGCCTTGATGGAAACGCCTCATGAACCATGAAATGCGCAGCGCGCTGACGGCGTTGCTGCCGCGGCTTCGCCGGTTCGGCCTGTCGCTGACCGGTTCGCGCAATGACGCCGACGAACTGGTGCAGACCGCCTGCGAGCGGGTGCTGACCCGCGGCGACCAGCTGCGCGACAAGGCGCGGATGGATGCCTGGATCTACGGCATCATGCGGAACCTGTGGATCGACGAGCTGCGTTTCCGCAAAATCCACCGCCACGACGATCTCTCGGCCGCCGCCGACGTGATCGGCGACAGCGGCGAGGCGGTCGTCGAGGGCCGGATCACGCTCGCCGCGGTGCGCAAGGCGGTCGCCGAGATGTCGGAGGATCGACGGGTGCTGCTGATGCTCGTCTGCGTAGACGGGCTCACCTATCAGGAAGCAGCCGACACGCTGGGGATCGCCATCGGCACGGTGATGAGCCGGCTCTCGCGGGCGCGTCAGGAGCTGCATGAACGGCTCTCGGCCCGCGAGGCCGGCGCAAACAATACCCTGGTTCCATTCCGCCGAGGCGGGAGGTGAGCGAGATGATAAAGGATATCGAGACCTTGTTGAGCGCCTATGTCGATGGGGAGCTGG
>CAIYPH010000012.1 GCA_903928045.1 uncultured Rhodospirillales bacterium | reverse complement strand
TTATCGTCGGCGGGATAGACGAAACGGGCGTGACCGCCATCGGCGATGACGAAGCAGGGAACGCGCTGTTGGACCATGGGAACCTCCGGGGTGTGAAACACCTTGCCGGATCGCGTGAGATTCCGCGTTGATATCGATCAATGTAGCCGGATGCTTTTACGCGATGAATTCGATCGCGCACCCAAACGCCCGATCCGCCGGCACCACGATCCGCCCCGCTTCCCGCCGCGCGCCCGGCACCTGCCCGAGCGCCAACGCCGCCGCGGCGAGGTCCAGCGACCGCGTGCGAAAAGTCAGCGCTGCCATAAACTCATCCCGCCCGTCGCCATCCGGCGCCGCGTCGCCGAACTGTTCGGCCAGCACCTCCGGCGTCACCACATCGAAGCGTGACATCCCCACCGCCAAGGAACATCCGCCCGGGATCGCCCGAACCGCGTCATGCCCGAACATGCGGGCGAAGACCGCCCCGGACGCATCCGGCGTCCGCGACGCAATCACCGCCCGCGCCACCCCGATCGCCCCGTTCGCGTGATGCCGCCACTCATCCCGCCACACCAGATGACGGGTAAAATGGTGGCAGAAATAGGTGCGGCCCGCAGGAACGGTCCCCGGAGTCAACGTCACCGTGCGAAACGTCGCATCGCCACTGGACCCATCGTCCAGCGTCACCGGACGGGAAAACTCCAGCGGCGGCCCGCTCGGCACCCCGGCCTGCACCAACGCGGCGTGCACCGACGCCGAGTCCTCGGTCCCGAACACCAACCCGTTCAGCCCGAACGGCGTGCCCAACACGTCCGGCCGGCGCGTATCGCCGGGGGGTGCCGCGATCAGCTCCAGATAATCCGTCCCGAACATTGCCAGGTGGTTCATCGACCCCAGTGTGTGATAGCCGCGCGGCGTCAGGGTGAACCCGAGGCGCCGGTAGGCCTCGGCGCCCGCGTCGATCTGGTCGCGCACGTTCACAACGACGTGATCCAGTGTCGGTACCGGAAGGGTCATAATTCGATCTCCTGACGAAAAATGGCGGTGCCGAGGGAGGGCACCGCCAAGTTCGGGGGGAAACGTCTGTGGCGCTGTGCACCACCGAGACTCAGATTGTGCGTCGCGGCCGGATTTCAAGCGGCGGCGGCAATCGAGTCCCCCACAATTTGCACGATCCGGTCGAGCGTCGTCTCCGGCGTCATCAACGGCGGCGCAATGCACAGCGTATCGCCGCTCGCTGGCGGCCCGTCGCCACCGCCGCGCTGGCGCAGGATCAGGCCACGCTTGCCGGCCTCCGCCACCACGCGGGCGCCCAGACCCAAAGCGGGTTTGCGGGTGCCTTGGTCCTCGACCAGCTCGACGCCGCCCAACATGCCGATGCCACGGACGTCGCCGACGGAAGGATGCGCGCGCAGGGTTTGCAGACCGGCCTGTAAGCGAGCGCCCATGACGGCGGCGCGTTCGACCAAGCCTTCCTTCTCGATGATGTCGATGTTGGCCAGCCCCACGGCGCAGCACACCGGATGGCCGGAGTAGGTCGCCGCGTGCATGAATTTCTCATCCATCGGGGCGTCCTCGATCGCCGCGTGGATTTGCTTGGACACCAGCACGCCGCCGAGCGGGAGGTAGCCGGAGGTCACGCCCTTGGCGAAGGACATCAGGTCCGGTTGCACGCCCCAATGATCCAACGCGAACCATTTGCCGGTGCGGCCGAAGCCGGTGATGACCTCATCGGCGATCAGCAGCACGCCATGCTTGTCGCAGATTTCGCGCAGACGGGGGAAGTAGGTGGGGGGAGGCACGATCACGCCGCCGGCGCCCATCACCGGCTCGCAGATGATCGCCGCGACCGTGTCGGCGCCGAGGGCCAGGATGGCTTCCTCCGCCGCGTCCGCCGCACCGATGCCGGCATCGCCGTTGCCCGGCCAGCGATACGGGTAGGGCGGCACCACCTGATGGAAATTCGGCACCATCGGCCCGAACATCTTCTGGTAGCCCGGCAGGCTGGTCGCGCTCATCGCCGCCATGTTGACGTCGTGGTAGACGTTGATGCGGGAGATGATCTTCACCTTCTACGGCTTGCCCATGCGCTTCCAGTAGTAGCGGGCGAACTTAAAGGCGCTTTCGTTGGACTCGGCGCCGCCGGTGGTGAAGTAGGCCGCCGCCATGTTGCT
>CAIYPH010000011.1 GCA_903928045.1 uncultured Rhodospirillales bacterium | reverse complement strand
TATTGTCGTGGTAGAAGGCCGAGATGCTGCCGACGCCCTGCAGCAGCGGATCGGTGGGGGTGTTGGCGACCATCGAGACCTGGGTGATGTAGTTGCCGCCATAGCCGGTGAACGGCATCAGCGGCCCCAGCGTGCCGAGCGAGTTGGTGCCGCCCTTGGCGTTGGCCTGTTCGAGGAAGGTGGCCGCGACGAGATGCCCGCCGCTGTTGACGTAGGAGGGCATCTTGTTAGCGAAATTCACGTCGCCGCCGACGTTCGTGTAAAACAGGATCGAATTGTAGCTGTCCAGCGTTGCGACGCTCTCGCTGCCGTTGAGGATGGTGACGGAGGAGAATTCGCCGGTCGCGGTGAGCTCGTTGGCGATATGGCTGGTCGCCTGCACGCCGTCGGTACCGCCGTAGACGGCGATTTTCGGAGACGCGTCGGCGCGGCCTGCGAGCAGGAGCGGGGCGGCGATCAGGGCTGCGACCAGCAGGCGTCTCATGACGGGACCTTGGAAAATTTTGTCTCCAACGCCCCTTTCGCATCCGGCCTGTTAAGATCTGTTCAAGCTTGCCTTAAGCTGACGCACTTTGTGCTCCGGTATTAAACGATTTTTTTGCCGGCCATGCATCGCGCGCCCACCGGCCAAGCGCGAGCGCCGCCCGATCGATCCGCGCGAAGGGGATGGCGGCGAGAAAGCTCAGCAGCACCGAGGCGCCTGCCGCGACCAGCCCGGCGGCCTGCCCGAATACCGGGAAGCCGGCGAGCAGCATCGCCGCGCCCGGCCCGAACATGACGGGCCAGTGCACCAGATAGAGCGGGAAGGACATCGCGCCGAGCCAGCGCAACGGCGCGGAGGCCAGCAGGCCGCGCCACGCCCTTCCATGCAGCAGCAGCGGGAAAATCAGGATCGCGACCCATCCGCGGAGCGTCAGGTCAGGGGCGAGCCCCGGCAGGAGCGGCAAGGCGGCCGCCTCGCACCAAGCCGCCAGGGGCGCGAGCGCCCAATAGGCGGCAATCGCCGCGAGCGCGAGCGGGATGCGCGGCAAACGCGCGGCGCCGCTGGTGGCGCAGACATAGCCGGCGATGAAGCACAGCAGCGGGCTGCGCAGCGTCAGCACCGCGGCGGCCAGCGTCGCCGGCCCGGCCAGGCGTGGCCAATGGCGTTCGATCTGGGTGAGGGCGAGGATCAGCAGCGAGCCCTGCATTTCGATGCTGAGCGTCCACAAGGGCGGATCGAGGCTCGCCGCGCTCTCCGCCAGCATTCCGCCCAGCCACGGCGAGAGCGGCGAGAGGTCGCGATAGCCAAGGATGAGCGCGTCGACCAGGGCACCGCGCAGCGCCCCGCCGAGCGTTGCGTCGGGCAGCCCGCCGTTCAGCCACCCGGCGCCGAGCAGCAGCCCGGCCTGCCGCGCTACCCCGGGCAGCAGCCGCGACACGGCGAGGCCGAGCCCGACCGCCAGGAGAACCGGCACCGCGAAGCGCACAACTCGGCCCACCATCAGCCCCATTGGGTTGGCGGCCGCGCGGCGGAAGGGTGATGCCAGCACACAGCCGGACAGCACGAAAAACAGGAACACCGCGACGTCACCGTCATAGAGAAAGCGCAGCGGCGAGCCGCGCACCGCGACCTGCCATGGCGTGCCGGCCCCGTCGATCAGGCCCGGCACGAAGCATCCCGCGGCATGCAGCGCCACCACCTGAAGGCAGGCAAGGCCGCGGGCACCCTCGAGGTGCCACAGCCGCTCGGGGGGCGTTTTCATCCGGTCTCCTGACGGTATCGCCGGGAAAAGACGCTACGAAGGAAAACAACCCCTTAACGTCACACCTGCATGATGCCGCGCGAGATGCTACAATGGCGCAACGGCCAGCCGGCCGGAGGAGAGTCGCGATGCTTCAAGGTTTGTCGATCTTCTGGGCCGTGGTGCTGCTGCTGGTGATCGTGACGGTGTTTGCCGGCGCGAAAACCGTGCCGCAGGGCCAGATGTGGACGGTCGAGCGCTTCGGCGCCTTCATCCGCCTGCTGCAACCCGGCCTCAACTTCATCATTCCCTTCATCGACGGGATTGGCCGCAAGCTCAACGTGCAGGAGCAGGTGCAGGACATCCCCGAGCAATCCGTCATCACCAAGGACAACGCGACGGTGACGGTAGACGGGGTGATCTATTTCCGGGTGATGGAGGCGGAGAAGGCGGCCTACCAGGTGCAGTCGCTCACCACCGCGCTCTCCACCCTCGCAATGACCAATATCCGCGCCGTGGTGGGTGAACTGGAACTCGATGCCGCCTTGTCCTCGCGCGAGCGGATCAACACCCAGTTGCTCACCATCCTCGATGGCGCGACGGAGCCATGGGGCGTCAAGGTCAGCCGCGTCGAACTGCGCCGCATCGAGCCGCCGGGCAACCTGATCGAGGCGATGAACAAGCAGATGACCGCCGAGCGCGAGCGCCGCGCCACCGTGATGCGCGCCGATGGCGAGCGCGAGGCGGCGATCCTGCGGGCGGAGGGGCAGAAGCAGAGCCAGGTGCTGGCCGCCGAAGGCATGCAACTCGCCGCCGAGCGCCAGGCCCAGGCCCGCGAGCGGCTCGCCGGCGCCGAGGCGGCCGCGACGCGCATGGTCGCCGAAGCGGCGGCGGCGGGCGGTGAGCCGGCGCTGCGCTACTTCGTGGCGCTGAAATATGTCGAGGCCTTCTCCGCCATGGCCGCCTCGCCGGCCAGCCGGCTGGTGGTGGTGCCGATGGAGGCCACCGCCATGGCCGGCGGCATCGCCCAGGCGATGGAACTCCTGCGCGCGCCCACGGCCGGGCCGGTCGTCTCGGCGCTGCGCCAGGCGGGCTCGGTGCCGCCGGTGGGGGGCTGAGGCCATGCAGCCGGGATTGTGGTGGCTGGTGGGCGGCGTTGGGCTTCTGGTGGTCGAGGTGCTGGCGCCGGGCGTGTTCATGATGTGGCTCGGCCTCGCCGCCATCGGCACCGGCGGTGTTACGCTGTGGCTGGAGCCTGGGCTCGGCTGGCAGGTCGTCGCCTACGCGCTGTTCGCCGCGGTCACCTTGTCGGCCGGCCTGAAGCTGCGCAGCCTGCGCAAGCCAGCGGTGCTCAACACCGCGCAAGCCGGCCTGGTCGGCCGCAAGGCGCGCGTGCTGACGGCGGATGACGGGGGCATTCGCGTGCGCGTCGGCGACAGTGACTGGACCGCCCGGCTCGCCCATGGCGTCGCGCTGCCGGCCCCGGGCACCGTGCTGCGCGTGGTGGGCGTGGACGGCACCACGGTCGTCGTAGGGGAATAGGCAGCGCCGAACGGGTGGGTTAGGCTCGCACATGCCCTTCCCCAACCCCGTGCGCGCTGTCCTCCTCGACATGGACGGCACCATCCTCGACACCGAGACGATTTATGTCGGCTCGATGTTCGCCGCCCTGGAGGATATGGGGTTCCACCTCTCGGAGCCGCTGATCCACGCCATGATCGGCCTGCCCGGCAAGCAGTGCATGGATCTGCTGCACACCGAGTTTGGCCCGCGCTTCGACCAGGCGGCGTTCAGCCCGGTCTATGTCGCCCATCGCACCGAGCGCATGAAGAACGGCATCCCCCTGAAACCTGGCGCCGCCGAACTGCTCGACGCGATCGATGCGCTCGGCCTGCCGGTTGCCGTCGCCACTTCCTCGCATCGCCGCAACGCGGAGGAGAACCTCGGCAAAACCGGCGTGCTGCCCCGCTTCGCCGCGGTGCTGACGCGCGATGACGTCGAGGAGGCCAAGCCGCACCCCGCCCTCTTCCTCAAGGCCGCCGCCGCGCTCGCCATGCCGCCCGGCGCCTGCCTCGCGGTGGAGGACAGCCATGTCGGCGTGCGTGCCGCCCATGCGGCGGGGACGATGACGGTGATGGTGCCGGACATGCTGCCGCCCAACGAGGAAATCCGCGGCCTCTGCCTGCACGTGGTGCCGGACCTGCACGAGGTCCGCGCCCTGCTGGTCCGCGCCGCCGCGCAATACGGAGCCAAGCCATGAGCGAGACCGACCTGTTCGAGATCATCCGCACCACCCGCGCGATGCGCCGCATCAAGCCCGATCCGGTGCCGGAGGCGCTGGTGCGCCAGATCCTGGAGGCCGGCATCTGCGCCCCGAGCGGCGGCAATTACCAGCGCTGGAAGTTCCTGGTGATCATGGACATCGCGGTCAAGCAGAAGGTGCAGGCGCTCTACAAGCGCGCCTATGACGAGGTGATCGGCCCGCGCTATGCCACCTCCGCCCCGCCGCCCGGGGTGACACCCGAGAAATACGCCCGCCAGCACGCCGCGGTTGAGTACCTCACGGACCATTTCCACGAGGCCCCCGTGTGGATTGTCGTCTGCCAGGAGGATGGCGCGGCCACCCCCGGCCGCACCGCCGGCGCCTCGGTCTATCCGGCGGTGCAGAACATGCTGCTGGCCGCCCGAGCCCTCGGCCTCGCCTCGACGCTCACCACCCGCCACACCATGTTCGCCGCCGAGGCGGACGCCGCGATGGGGCTGCCCCCCGGAGTGAACTCCTACGCGATCCTGCCGATCGGCTACCCCATGGGCAAGTTCGGCCCGGTCGGCCGCGCCTCGCTGGAGAAGGTGGCCTTTTCTGAGACTTGGGGCACGCCCTACGGCACGTAGATCATCTTCCGCGTCATCCCGCCGTCGACCACGAACTCGGCGCCGGTGATGAAGCCGGACTCCGGCCCGGCGAGGAAGGCGGCCATCGCCGCGATGTCCTCGGGGATGCCGACCCGTCCGGCGGGATGCTGGGCGTGGTCGGCCTCACTCAGCGTGCCACCTTTGCCATTGATCCAGCCCGGGCTGATGCAGTTCACCCGCACCTCCGGCCCAAGGCTCGCGGCCAAGGCGTGCGTGAGCGCCAGCAGCCCGCCCTTGGAGGCGCTGTAGGCCTCGGTATCCGGCTCCGACATATGGGCGCGCGTCGAGGCGATGGCGATGATGCTGCCACGTGTGGCGCGCAGCAACGGTGCGGCGGCGCGGGCGAGCAGGAAGCCGCTTGTCAGATTGGTGGTCAGCACCCGGTTCCAGTCGGCCAGCGTGAGGTTTTCCAACCGGCGATTTGCCGAGATTCCCGCGTTGCACACCAGCGCATCAAGCCGCGCCAACCGTACGATGGCGCCGTTGACCGCGGCTTCGTCGCCGACGTCGATCACCTCCGATCGCCCGCCGAGTTCGTCGGCAAAGGCTTCGACCTCCGGGTTCACATCGGCCAGCACCACCGAATATCCGTCCGCCCGGAACCGCCGGGCAGGGGCGCGCCCGATGCCGCCGGCGGCGCCGGTGATGAAGGCGGTACGGCTCACCCGATCGCCTGCATCACCAGGCCGATAAAGTCATTCAGCGCCGCCATATCGATCCAGCGCAGCACGGCCACGAGGTCATTGGCAGGGTCGATCCAGGTGACATTGCCGCCGGCGCCGATGCCGAAATAGCTGGCATGGCTGGCGTTCGATTTGTAGACGCCGTTCGGGTTGAGCCACCACAACAGCCCATAATCGGACTTGATGGCGCAGGGCGTGGTGGAAAGCGCCACCCAGCCCGCCGGCAGCAGGCGCGCCCCGTTCCACACCCCGTCATTCAGCATCAGCCGCCCGATCAGCGCCTGGTCCTCGGCGTGGATGCGAATGCCGCCACCCCAGTGCCCGCCGCCCGAGACGGAGTTCATGCGCTTGCCGTCGATCTCCACGTCCGACGTGCTGTAGCCCTCCCAGCGCCAGGCGTCGCTGCCGCCGAGCGGGCCAAGGATGCGTTCGGCGAAAACCTCCGGCAGCGGCCGGCGGAAGCGGCGGAGCAGGGCGTAGCTCAGCGCGTTCACCCGTACGTCATTGTATTCCCAATAACTTCCCGGCGCCTGCAGCGGCCGCGCGTCGCCCTTGCGATGGGCCGCGGCACCGGCAAACTCGCTGGCCAGCGACCGATAACGGTCGATCCGGTCGGCCTTGCCGAACAGCGTGCCCTCCCATTCCGAGGTCTGCTGCAACAAATGCCGCCAGGTGATGGCACCGTTTTGCGGCCCGCTGAATTCGGGCGCCTCGCCCACGGGGGCGTCGAGATCGCCGATCAGCCCGTCCTTCACCGCCACCCCCGCGAGGATGGAGAGGTAGCTCTTGGCCACCGAGAAGGTCATGTCGAGTTGGCGCGTATCGCCCCATCGCGCCACCTCGGCGCCGCGATGGATGATCAGCCCGTTCGGCGCCCCGCGCGGATAGACCGGGCCGAGGATCGCGTTGTCCGGCGGCGGCTCGAAGGCGCCGGATTCGAGATGGGTGCGGATATCGCGCGGCCAGGCGGTTTCGTGGCTGGCGGCGAATTGGGCGGCGGCGTCGAAGTTCATCACATCGCGGGCTTTGCATCTGGGCGCCCGGTATCAGGACGCTGGGCGGCGCCGCGGTAGAGGATATCGTTGGTGCGGCCGACCATCTCGTCGTGGAAAGCGACGCAGGCGGGGTCGTTGTCTATCTCGGGCCGCGGCTCCGGGACGAAATGATGGTAGATGTCGACGCCCCGCACCAGCGTCGCGCTGTCCCGGTGCCCCGCGGTTTGCCGGATGCGGGTCGGGATATAGCGCAGCGCGAACCCGACGCGGCGATCCGGCGACTGATTGCGGCCGGAGCCGTGGAACAGCCGGACATGGTGCAGCGACATCTGGCCAGGCGCGAGCACGAGATCGACCGCCTTGTCCTCCTCCACCTCCACCGCGATTTCCTGCCCGCGGCTCAGCAGGTTGTTGGCGGCATGGGTATCGCGATGCGGCACCTGGTCCACCGTATGCGTGCCGGCGATCACCCGCATGCAGCCGCTCTGCGGGGTGGAGGGGGTGAAGGCGATCCAGGCGGTGACGATCTCGGGCTCCGAGAGGCCCCAATACGTCGAATCCTGGTGCCAGGAGACGATCTTGCCGTCGCCGGGGTTCTTGGCGAAGAACCCTGCGCCCCACAGCAGGATGTCCGGGCCGAGAATGCTCTCGACGGGGTCGAGGATCTCCGGCCGGCGCACAAGATCCGCGAGCCAGGGGTGCAGGATGTGCGGCTTCTGGTTATGCGCTGCCGAAAGCTTGCCGCCGTCCTCGTCCTCCAGGGTTTCGAGCCCGGCGAGGAAGAGATGCGCCTCGCTCGGCGAAAAAGCCGGGAGCGGCGACAGGTAGCCGTCGCGGCGATACGTCGAAACCTGGGCGGCGGAGAGTTGGTGGGACATCATGATCCTCCCTTGAACGGGAGGATCATAGAACGGGAACGCCAGGCGTTACATCATGTCAGGCGGCGCTTCTCGCATGCGTCCGGGGGGCGCCGAGCCAGCGGGCGATGCGCGCGCCTTGTTCCTGATCGCGGAAGACGATGCTGATGCGGCTGGTGGTGCGAGCCGCGATGCGGGCGGCGACATCGCCGGGGAAGCCGGGGATTTTCAGCAGGACATCCCCCGCGGTTGGCGGAATTTGCCCAGCATCCAGAATGACGGCGGCACCGCCCGATGAGACATCCTTCAGCGTTCCGGCGACAGCAACGCTGCCGGCAACAACTGTGACGGATTGAGCGGTGGGCTGGCGCGGTTCGGACCGGCGCTCGGCATTGCGGATGCGGCCGATGAATTCGTGGGTCTGTTCGGTCAGCCGGGTGGAGCGGTTGAGCAGCACCTTCGCCGCCTCGGCGACGCTGGCGGATTGGCCGGAGGTGCTGTCGGCAATTCCTCGCAGCTGAAGCGCCACGGCGCTGATGGTATCGGCCCCGGCGGCGGCGCTGGTAACGGAGCGGCTGATCTCGCCGGTCACCGCGCCTTGTTCCTCCACCGCCGCCGCAATGCCCTCGGTCGCCGAACTGATGCTGTTCACCATGCCGGCGATTTCCGCCATGGCCTGGGCGATGTCGCCGACCACGGATTGCACGCTGGCGACCTGGGCGCGGATTTCATCGGTCGCCTGGGCGGTCTGGCCGGAGAGCCCTTTCACCTCACCGGCGACCACCGCGAAGCCCCGCCCGGCCTCGCCGGCGCGGGCGGCCTCGATGGTGGCGTTCAGCGCCAGCAGATTGGTCTGCCCGGCAATGGACTGGATGAGGTTGACGACATCGCCGATCCGCCCGGCCGCGGCGCTGAGCTGGTCGACAATGCCGGTGGCCCGCCCGACCGTCTCCACCGCTGCGCGCGTGGTCTCGGCGGCGTGCTGCATCTGTCGGGTGATCTCGCTGATCGAGGCATTGAACTCCTCGGTGGCGGAGGCGACTGTCTGCATGTCACCGGATGAGCGGGTGGCGCTGTCGGCGAGGGTGGCGGCTTCGTGGGTCGCTGTCGCGGCGGAGGCCTGCATCCCGCCGGCGCCACGCGACAGGCCTTCCGCCGCCTCCACCACGTCGGCGGCGAAACCGGTGACGATCGTCTCCAACTGGCCCGCGAGGTCATCCAGCCGCGAGCGGTAGTCCGCGTCCCGGGCTTCGCGGTAGCCGGCGACGACGAGCTGGAGATCGAACAGGATCGCGCGGCCGATGGCCCGCATCGCCGCCTCGGCTTCCACCCGGCGGGCCCGCTGGGTCACTGTTCCCACCATCGCGCGCTGCACCAGGGATTGCAGTTCCTCCAAGGCGACCAGGTAGGAGCAGATGTAGTATTTGGGATCGAGCCCGATCCGCGCGTGGGTCGTCGCGATCTGCTTGACCGAGGCAATATAGGCATCCGTATAGGTGCCGGCGAACAACTGCTGCCAGTGCTCGATCTGGCGCTGGCGGGCGAACTTGACGCGTTCGGGGCTTGCGAACATCGCCTTCAGCTGCGGCCATTTCATGATGTGGTCGTAGAGCACGTCGAGCACCGCGGGCAGCGCGGGCTCGATCAATGGTCTGAGGCTGCGGAGCCGGACGCAGGTTGCCTCATCGATGCGACAGAACGCGAGATCGTCGCTCAGGCTTTCGGACATTGCGGTCTCCAGGGAGGGGCAACGAGACTCCTGCATGAAGTTTATGAACGAGGGGTTACTCGTCCCCCGTCCCCCATGGAATTAATGTGAGCCGCGGCCAGATCGCCCCCCAGCGCGCGGCCTTGGCGGCATAGGCGTCCTGGCTGACGATGCGCCGGTTTGGCCGGATGATAAGGCGGTCGAGGTCCTCGGTGCCGAAGGGGGCACATAGCGCGATGCCGTCCGGCGTGGGGCGGACACCGATGGCGGTGGCGGTCGCCGGGAAGGTCGCGATCGCTTCGGCGCTGCTGCGGTATTGCGCGATCGCGCGGCCGAATTTCATCTCGTACCAGAGATGCACGCGCGCCTGGTTCTTCACGTCGAGCCGTGCGGAAAGGGCTGGAAACAGGGCGCGCAGCCGCGCCTCTTGCGCAGCCTCGGCTTGGTCAGAGATATCGCTCGCATCATGGTAGATGATGTCGATGTCGCGGATACCGTGGCCGGGCGCGAAGCCGTGCGCCGCGTTCCACAGCGTTTGCGCCACCGCGCCGGCGACGATCCAGCAATCCGGCAAGGCGATCTTGGCGAACCCGTCGAACAGGGTGGCGAGGTCGGGGTTGTGGCGGAGCGATTGCTCCATCGGATCAGGCGCCATCATGGCCGGCGCGGAAGACCACGAGTTGGGGGTGGTTGACCGAGGTGGTGTATTCGATCGGCTTCCCGGCGTCGTCATCGACGAGGAGGCGGAGCAGGAGAATGGCGGTTCCGGGCGTCAGATTCAGCAGTCGCGCTTCGGCCTCGGTCGCGTAGCCGATGCCGATCGTACGTTGGTGTTGGGTGGTGGTGATTGCGTAGCGGTCCCGCAGCAGGGCGTAGAGGGACTGGCCCTCGGTGAGATCCTCGGCCCGCAGGCCGGGGACCCGGTTCGCGGGGAGATGGGTGGTCTCGATGCAGAACGGCGTCTCGTTGACCATCCATAGCCGGCGGATCACCGCGAGTTCCGCGCCTTCCGCGACACCGAGGCGTTCGGCGATGCGGGCGGGGGCGGGGTGCAGGGCGAAATCGAGCAGGCGGTTCGCGGCCTCGCCACCCCCGGCGCGGACCAGGCGGGCGATACCGAGGGCGGTGTGGGCATCGGCGGGGCGGGTGACGCGGGGCGAGGGGAGGCGGGTGCCGGAGGTGGAGTTGCGCTCCAGCATACCGGCGGCGACCAGGCTGTCGATCGCCTTGCGGACGGTCATCCGGTTGGCGCCGAGCGATTCGGAGAGGGCGCGCTCGGAGGGGATGTAGTCGCCGGGGCCGTAGCCGGGTGTGGCCAACAGCTCCTGAACGTGGCGGCGGATTTCGATCCAGACAGGGGGCGGGCGGGACATTGCCTCAATCTAGCATCCCCTGGGCATGAGGGGCAGGCGGTTGACCGATGGCGGGTTTGCCGGGTTGATGCGGCTGACGACGAGGGAGAACCGCCATGAGCCTGGAGTTGAGCGACGCGCAGCGCGAGATGGTGCAATCCGTCCGTCGGCTGGCACAGGACAAGTTCCGATCGCGGGCCGAGCGTTGGCTCGATGGGACTTTCCCCTGGGAGAACATCCGCGATCTCGCGGAGCTCGGCGTGCTCGGCATGGCGGTGCCCGAGGAATATGGCGGGCTGGGCCTGCCGGTGTTCGATACCGCCCTGGTGCTCGAGGAAATCGCCAAGGTTTGTTACGTTACCGCGATGGCGGTGCTGGGCGAGGTCGGGGTGCAGACGCGCATCCTCACTCACTACGCGCCCGAGAGCATCCGGGCCCGCATTCTTCCCAAGGTGGTGGCTGGGGAGGCGATCCTCGCGATCTGCATGACCGAGCCCGATGCCGGCACCGATGTTGCGGCCTATCGGACCAGCGCCACCACGCGAGGGGACCGGATCGTGCTGAACGGGGCCAAGACGCTGATCAGCCGGGCGGATGAGGCGGCGTTGTTCGTGGTGTTTGCCCGGATCGACGGTGGCAAGGGGCGGGAAGGCATTGGCTGCGTGTTGCTGGAGCGCGACACGCCGGGTTTCTCGGTGGCGGCGCGGTATCATACGATGGGCGGCGAAAATCTGGCGGAGATCCGCTTCGATGAATGCGAGTTGCCGATCGAGAACCTGGCCATCCGGGAGGATGGTTTTCGGAAACTTCTCAACGCTTTCAATACCCAACGCTGTCTCAACCCCGCGATCTCCCTTGGCCTGGCCGAGGGGGCGTTCGACGAGGCGGTGAAATACACCCGCAGCCGTACCGTGTTCGGCAAGCGGATCGCCGATTTCCAGGGGCAGCAGTGGAAAATCGCCGATATGTATATGCAGATCGAGGCGGCGCGGGGGCTGCTCTACCGCGCCTGCGCCACCGCCAACCCATTCCCCGACCCGTTCATGGCCGCGACCGCCAAGGTGTTCTGCAACGAGATGGCACTTAAAGTGACGTCGGATGCGGTGCAGATGCATGGCGGCTACGGCTTCACCGATGCGTTCCCGGTCTCGCGCTTCTACCGCGGCGCCCGCTACGGCACGCTCGGCGGCGGGGCGAGCGAGACGTTGCGGGACCTGATCGGCAAGCGCATCGTCGCCGGACAGGACGATATCGAGGGCATCATCAGCCTCAACCGGCTGTAAGCAGGAGACCATCCATGGCCTGGAACACCCGTCTGACCCAAGCGCTCGGCATCCAACTCCCCATCCTCCTCGCCCCCATGGGCGGCGCCGCCGGCGGCAAGCTGGCGGCCGCGGTGACGGCCGGCGGCGGGCTCGGCTTTATCGGCGCCGGCTATGGTGACCCCGCCTGGATCGACCGCGAATTCGCCGCCGCCGGGAATGCCCGGATCGGCTGCGGCTTCATCACCTGGTCGCTCGCCAACCAGCCCGAGCTGCTCGACCGCGTGCTGGCCCATGCGCCGACCGCGGTGTTTCTCTCCTTCGGCGACCCCGCGCCCTTCGTGCCGAAAATCCGCGCCGCCGGGTCCAGGCTGATCTGCCAGGTGCAGACCATCGCCCATACCCGCGCCGCCCTTGCCGCCGGGGCCGATATCATCGTGGCGCAGGGCACCGAGGCCGGCGGCCACGGAGCGTTGCGGGCCACCATGACGCTGGTGCCCGAAGTCGCCGACCTGCTCGCCCGCGAATCGCCCGACACGCTCCTGCTCGCCGCCGGCGGCATCGCCGATGGCCGCGGCCTCGCCGCCGCGCTCATGCTCGGCGCCGATGGCGTGGTGATGGGCTCCCGCCTGTGGGCGACCAATGAATGCCTCATCCACCCCAACCACCAGAACGCCGCCCTCGCCGCCAATGGCGACGCCACCATCCGCCAGGTCGCCGCCGATATCGCCCGCGGCTATGATTGGCCCGGCGAATTCACCGGCCGCGTGCTGCGCACCGGCTTCGTCGAGCGCTGGCACGGCAACGAAGACGCCCACCGCGCCGCCGCCACCGCCGCCCGCGCCGACTATCTGGATGCCGTCGCCGCCGGGCGCACCAACGACGCCGGCGTGTTCGTCGGTGAGGCGATCGGGATCATGGATCGAGTGTTGCCGGCGGCGGAGGTGCTTGCCGCCATTGGGGCTGAGGCGGAAGGGTTGCTGCGGAGGAAAGGGGAAGCGCTTCTTTTTTGAAAAAAGAAGCAAAAAATTTTTTATCCGTTTGGGGTGCAGTTTTCCGGGGCTTGGTGGCGGTATTATTAATAAATCGAAACAAATGGGGCGCAGGTTTCCCGCGGATGCCTCGGGATTGTTTTTGAAGGGATGGGTTTGGGGGGCAAGGCGCAGGCGGAGAAGGGCGGTTGGCCCCCTGCCGGACGTGGACATGCGCGTATGCGTCGCGGTTTGACCTGTCGAATGGCAATCCGAGGCGCGCGCGGCGCGCGGGGCACAATACGGGTGGTGCCGGGATTCCGGGCGGAGTCCGAGCGCCGGCGGCGGGGCATGGTTGCGCGCGGGGGTTCGATCTCGCCTGCGGCGTGGCGTTCGAGCAGATCGGCGAAGCGGGCCATCGTGTCTTCAATGTAGCGCCAGACCGCCGCCTCTTCCTCACGCCGCCGCGCCGCGCCGGGCAGAATCCGGGCGCAGAGCGCGGCGAACCAGAGCGCGATGGCGCTCAGTCGCCGCGCCGCTGCCGCGGCGCGCAGGAGGGGGGAAAGGTCGGGGTTGCTCATGGCGATGATATAGAAGCCTCGCCACCAAATGTCAATTACAAAAACTCATAGTTATATAAAATTTCTCATCATCGGGCGCATGCTGCGCGGGAGGCGGCGCAGCCATTGAGATTCGAAGGGGCACGGCTGGTGTGGCGGCGGCTCTGGATTGCGTCTCGACGCTAAAAATGACAATCAATATCAAGTAGTTATGGAACAATCTGGACAGGAAAAAGAAAGTGG
>CAIYPH010000010.1 GCA_903928045.1 uncultured Rhodospirillales bacterium | reverse complement strand
CCGTAGCCGCCGGTCGCCAACACCACGGTCTGGGCGCGGAAGCGGTGCATCGAGCCGTCTTCCAGGCACCAGGCCATCACGCCGCGGCAGGCGCCGTCCTCGTCCATGATGAGGTCGAGCGCGAAGTATTCGACGAAGAACTCCACCTCGTGCTTGAGGCTCTGCTGGTAGAGCGTGTGCAGGATGGCATGGCCGGTGCGGTCGGCGGCGGCACAGGCGCGCATCGCCGGGGCCTTGCCGTATTCCGTCATGTGGCCGCCAAACGGGCGCTGGTAGATGCGGCCATCCTCGGTGCGGCTGAACGGCACGCCGAAATGCTCGAGCTCATAAACCGCCGGGATCGCCTCGCGGCACATGTACTCGATGGCATCCTGGTCACCCAGCCAGTCCGACCCCTTGACGGTGTCGTACATGTGCCAGCGCCAGTCATCCTCGCCCATGTTGCCGAGCGCGGCGCCGATGCCGCCCTGGGCGGCCACGGTGTGGCTGCGGGTGGGGAACACCTTGGTGATGCAGGCGGTTTTCAGTCCGGCGGCGCCCATGCCAAGCGTCGCGCGCAGCCCGGCCCCGCCGGCGCCGACCACCACCACGTCATACGTGTGGTCGATGATGTTGTAGGCGCCGAAGGAGGGTTTCGTCACAGCGTTCATCGGTTCATGTCCACGCGCGTTCAGCCGGTAAAGGCCAGTTTCAGGATGGCGATGATGGCGGCGAGGCCGAGCAGCCCGGTCACCCCCTGCATCACCAGCAGCCACGCCAGGCGCGGCCTCTCGGCGTGTATGTAGTCCTCGATCACCACCTGCAAACCCAGCCGCATGTGATGAAACATCGCCAGCACCAAACTCACCAGCAGCGTGGCCACCAGCGGATCGGCCGCCCAATGCGCCACATCCGCCCGCATCGCGCCGGCCAGCCGGATCGCCGCGCAGACGAACCACAGCACCAGCGGCAGCAGCGCGAACGCCGTCACCCGCTGCGCCCACCAATGACCAGTCCCCGATTTCGCCGACCCCAGGCCGCGCGCGCGCCCCAGCATGGAGCGCATGATCGCCGGGCTTGCCTTCTCGCTCATCCCGAAATCCTCCTTACCGCGCCGCCAAGATGACGATCCAAGTCAGGACCGTCAGCACCGCAGTGGCCGCGAACACCGCCTTGCCGCTCGCGTGCACCTGCGGCAGCTCGAAGCCCTTGCCGAAATCCCAGAACAAATGCCGGATGCCGTTGCAGAACTGGTACCACAGCGCCACCGTCCAGCCGAACAGCAGCAAATACCCGACCGGCGAGCCGATGAACCACGCCACCCGCCCGAACGCAGCGTCCGACGTCGCGGCGGCCACCAGGAACCACACCAGCAGCAACGCGCCCGCCGCCAGCGCCACGCCGGTGATGCGGTGGAAAATCGACATCGTCGAGGTGATCTGCGGCCGGTAGACCTGCAAATGCGGCGACAGCGGCCGCCGCACCGTCCGCCCATCCGACGTGCGCGCCACCATCAGCGCCTCGCGGGTATCCGTCATCCCAGCCAACTCCCCAAACCGACCGATCAAGCCTGCGTTTCCTTACGCCGCACCCCCGCGCCGGTCAACGCAAAGCCAGCGAGGCTCAGGCCGGCCGCAGATCCTGGTCCCCAATCGGCAGATGGCGGATCCGCTTCCCCGTCGCCGCGAAAATCGAATTCAGCACCGCCGGCGCCGCCACCGCGATGGTCGGCTCGCCCACCCCGCCCCAGAAATCCCCGGTCGGCACCACCACGGTCTCCACCTTTGGCATGTCCGCCATGCGGGCGACCTGATAGGTGTCGAAATTCCCCTCGGCGACCCGCCCCTTGGCGATGGTGATCTCACTGTAGAGCAGCGCGGACAGCCCATAGGCGAAGGAGCCGTCCACCTGCGCGTCGATCAGCTGCGGGTTCACCGCGTGGCCCGGGTTGGTGCCGGCCACCAGCCGATGGATCTTCAGCTCCCCCTTGGCCGAAACCGACACCTCGGCGACGCAGGCGACATAGCTGCCGTAGCCATGGTTCTGCGCAATCCCGCGGAACACGCCCGGCGGCAGCGCGCTGCCCCAGCCCGCCTTGGCCGCCACCGCCTCCAGCACCGCCAGGTTCTTCGGGTTCTTCGCCAGCAGCGGCCGGCGGAACGCCACCGGGTCCTTCCCCGCCGCATGCGCCAGCTCATCGATGAAGCACTCGATATAAATGGCGTTCTGGTTGGTGTTCACCCCCCGCCACGGCCCCACCGGCACATGCGTATTGCGCATCGCATGCTCGATCAGCAGGTCCGGGATCGCGTGATAGCCGAACTCCTCGGCGTTCGCGCTCTGGAACATCCGCGGATCAACCCCGTTCTCCAGCGTCGCCGGCGAGGCGAACGCCATGATCGACTGGCCGGAAATCCGCATGTGAAAACCCGCAAGAGTCCCCCCGGCATCCAGCCCCGCCGTCAACCGGCACTGGGTGATCGGCCGGTAGAAATCGTGCTGCGTGTCCTCCTCGCGCGTCCAGATCAGCTTCACCGGCACGCCCGGTACCTGCTTGGCGAGCAGCACCGCATAGCGCGTGTAATCCTGGTTGCCCCGCCGGCCGAACCCGCCGCCGAGCGTCGTCTTGCGCACCTTCACCTTTGACAGCGGCACCCCCGCCGCCTCCGAGGCCGCCGCCAGCGTCCCCTCGCCATTTTGCGTCGCCGCCCACACCTCGACCGCATCGCCGGTGAACAAGGCGGTGCAATTCATCGGCTCCATCGTGGCATGCGCCAGGAACGGCGTGCCATACACGGCCTCCACTTTGCGCGCCGCCCCCCCGATGGCCCGCGCCGCATCCCCCTGCTTCAGCCCAACCCCCGCCGTCGGCGCAGCCAGCCCCTCGGCCAGGAACCGCGCAATCGCCGCGCTGTCCACCCCGCCATTGCCGCGCTCGTCCCACTCCACCGGCAGCTTCGCCAGCGCCGTCTTGGCCTGGTAGAACTTGTCCGCCACCACCGCCACCGCGTTATCGCCCAGCGCCAGCACGTGCCGCACGCCCGCCATCCCGGCGATCGCCTTGGCATCGAAGCTCACCAGCCTGCCGCCAAACACCGGGCTCTGCGCGATCGCCGCGTTCAGCATCCCCGGCAGCACCACGTCGAGCGCGTATTGCAGCTTGCCCGACACCTTCGGCACCGTGTCGAGCCGCTTCACCGACCTGCCGATGATCGTCCACTGCGCCGGCGTCTTCAGCCTCACCTCCGCCGGCACCGGCAGCTTCGCCGCCGCCGCGGCCACCTCGCCGAACCGCAGCGTCCGCCCGCTCGGCGTATGGGTGATCACGCTCGCCGCCGCCGCGCAGTCCCCCGCCGCCACGCCCCATTGCGCCGCCGCCGCCGCCACCAGCATCGCCCGCGCCGCCGCACCCCCCTTGCGCACATACTCCACCGACCCGCGCAATCCGCGGCTGCCCCCGGTCGACATATCCCCCCACGCCCGCCTGCGCGCCAGATTGTCATGCGGCGCCACGAACTCCAGCCGCACGAACGTCCAGTCCGCATCCATCTCGTCCGCCACCAATTGCGCGAGCCCGGTGGACGTCCCTTGCCCCATTTCGCTGCGGGCTATCCGCACCACGATGCTGTCGTCGGGATGCACCACGGCCCAGATCCCGACCTCTGCCCCCGCGGTCTGCGCCTCGGCCGGCACCCGCCAGCCCAACGAAAAAGCCCCCGCCAGCGCGGCGGCGGTGAATTGGCGGCGATCAAGCTTCATCGTCCCCTCCCTCACGCGCCGGCGGCGGTATGGATCGCCGCGCGGATACGGTTATACGTCCCGCAGCGACAGATATTGGTCATCGCCGCGTCGATATCCGCGTCCGTCGGCTTCGGCGTCTCCTTCAGCAGCGCCGCCGCCGCCATGATCTGCCCGGACTGGCAATACCCGCATTGCGGCACGTCATGCGCCAGCCACGCCTTCTGCACCGGATGGCTCACCCCATCCGCCGACAACCCCTCGATCGTCGTGATCTTCCCCGCCCCCACACTGCCCACCGGCACCGAGCAGGACCGCATCACCGCACCATCGATATGCACCGAACACGCGCCACACTGCGCAATCCCGCAGCCGAACTTGGTGCCCGTCATCCCCAGCCACTCGCGGATCACCCACAGCAAAGGCGTCTGCGGATCGACGTCGACGCTGTGACTCTGACCATTGATCAGCAACGAAATCATCCGACCCTCCTATGCGTGCTTGCCGGGATCATCGGAGAGAGCGCAAGCGGCAGCAAGCGCTTCTTTTTTGAAAAAAGAAGCAAAAAACTTTTACTACATTGGTATGTACCGCTGCTGACCATCCCGCCTGTGTACGCCAACGGCATGGGACGGAATAAAAAGTTTTTTTGGTTCTTTTTGTTCACAAAAAGAACACCCTCGACAACGCCGCCCGTCCAGGCAAACTCCCTCCAACACCGCATCTCAGCGGCGACACCGGGGAGAAAACCAATGGCCGACTACGAACACATCATCGTCGAAATCGAACGCGGCCGCGCCCGCATCACCCTCAACCGCCCCGAAAAGCGCAACGCGCTCTCCTTCGCCCTCCTCACGGAGCTCGCCGACGCCCTGTGGGATGCCGATGACGACAAACGCGTCCACTCCGTCATCCTCCGCGGCGCCGGCCCCTCCTTCTGCGCCGGCTACGACATCACCCCCGGCATCAACGCCCCCGCGTCCGGCACCCCCCGCCGCACCGGCAGCATCTACGACAAAAACACCACCATCGATGACGACATCTGGCGCCTCGAACGCAGCCAGCGCCTGCGCATGGCGCTCTTCGACATGCACAAACCCGTCATCGCCCAGGTCCACGGCAACTGTATCGCCGGCGGCACCGATATCGCCCTGCTCTCGGACATGGTTATCACCGCCGACAACGCCCGCTTCGGCTTCCCCCCCGCACGCGATCTCGGCGCCCTGCCCAACCAGATGTGGATCTACAACTGCGGCCCCCAATGGGCCAAGCGCCTGCTGATGACCGGCGACACCATCACCGGCCGCGAAGCCGCCCTCATCGGCCTGGCCATGAAAGCCGTCCCCGCCAACCTGCTCGAAGCCGAATGTGAAGGCCTCGCCGACCGCATGGCCCTCATCGACCCGGACCTGCTGGCCGCCAATAAACGCATCGTCAACCTCGGCCTCGAACTGATG
>CAIYPH010000009.1 GCA_903928045.1 uncultured Rhodospirillales bacterium | reverse complement strand
CGGGCCGCAGACCTCGGGGCTGTTGCTGGGGCGCAAGGATTTGGTGAAGGCGGCATGGCGCAATGCCTCGCCGCATCAGGCGCTGGGGCGGCCGATGAAGGTGTCGAAGGAGGACATCGTCGGGTTGGTGACGGCAGTGGAATATTGGTTCAAGACGCGCGACGCGGCGGCGGAGCGGCGGCGCTGGGAGGCGGATATCGCGGCGATTTCGGCCAAGCTCGGCACGGTCGCCAAGGGCGAGATTGTGGAGCCGAGGGGGGTGGAGCGGGTGCCGCGGCTGCGGGTGAGCTGGGATGCCGCGCGCAGCGGGCTGGACGGCGACGCGCTGCGGCTGAAGCTGCTGGAGGGCACGCCGCGGATCATGCTGGATGACATGTCGGCGAATGCGAATTCGATCGAGATCGAGCCGTTCGGGTTGCAGGCCGGCGAGGCCGAGGCGGTGGGCAACGCGATCGCGGTGGCGCTGTCGACCAACGCGGCCGAGCCGGCGCCGCCGCCGGTCGCCGCGGGGGTGGCCGGCGAGTGGGAGGTGACGGTGACGTTCCTGCATGGCGCGCGGACGCATCGGCTGCGGCTGGGGCAAAGCGGGGCGGCGATCGAGGGGGAGCAGAGCAGCGAGGCGTTCTCCGGGCCGGTGACGGGGCGGCTGACGCCGGAGGGGGTGCGGTTCGATTTCGATACGCGCTACGAGGGCAGCATCATCCGCTACAGCTTCGCCGGGCAGGTGGCCGAGGGGGCAATGGGTGGGACAGTGGAGTTCGGCACCAAGAACGATCATCACCAGGGGGCGGTGAATTTGCGGCAGTTCGGCGAGGGGGCTTGGCAGGCGCGGCGGGTGGGGTAGGAAGAAAAGGCGTTCTTTTTGTGAACAAAAAGAACCAAAAAAACTTTTTCTGACTTTATTGCCGCTGGCTTGGCTTCGCGGGACGGTCTGGAGCGGTACGGACCAAAGTGATAAAAGTTTTTTGTTTCTTTTTTTCAAAAAAGAAGCGCTTTCCTGTCTTCTCTGTTCGTGGATTGGGTTTCTGATATGACCTCAGCCTTCGCCGCCCTCGGCCGCAAGCTTCGCCTCGGCGTTATCGGCGGTGGGCCGGGGAGTTTCATCGGGCCGGTGCATCGCGCCGCGGCGTTGCTGGACCGGCGGTATGAGATCGTGGCCGGGGTGCTGTCGTCGGACCCCGAGCGGTGCCGGGTGGGGGCGGAGGAGCTGGGGATTGCGCCCTACACGGATGTGCGGGCGATGCTGGCGGCGGAGCGGTTGGACGCGGTGGCGATCATGACGCCGAATGACCGGCATTATGACGAGTGCATGGCCGCGCTTGGCGCCGGCGTGCATGTGATTTGCGACAAGCCGCTGACCAATACGCGGGCGGAATCGGCGGCGATTGTGGCGGCGGCGGAGGGGAAGGTGTTTTGCCTCACCCACGCCTATACCGGGTATCCGATGATCCGCCAGGCGCGGGCGATGGTGGCGGCCGGGGCGATCGGGGACGTGCGGGCGGTGCAGGTGGAGTATCTGCAGGCCGGCATGAGCACCGCGGTGGAGCAGGGGGTGCTGACGGACAAGCTGCGTTGGAAGCTCAATGCCGGGCGCAGCGGGCCGTCACTGGTGCTGGGCGATATCGGCACGCATGTGCATCATCTCGTGTGCTATGTGACGGGGCTTCCGCTGGTGCGGCTGGCGGCCGATCTGGGGGCGATCGTGCCGGGGCGGGAGGTGGATGATTACGGGGCGTTTCTGATCCGGCTGAAGGGCGGGGTGCGCGGCACGCTGACGGCGAGCCAGGCGCTGGCCGGGACGGAGAACGATATCACGCTGAAGGTGTATGGATCGCTCGGGCATATTGCGTGGACGCACCGGCATAACAACCACCTGGAACTGGCGCTGAATGGCCGCCCGATGCAGCGGCTGGCGCGGGGGGATGCCGATTTGCTGCCGCCGGCGGCGCGGGTGTTGCGGGTTTCGCGCGGGCATCCGGAGGGGCTGACGGAGGCGTTCGCCAATTTGTATCGCGATGCGGCGGAGGCGATTGCGGCGTGCATCACCGGGCAGGCGGCCGATCCGCTGGCGTTGGATTTCCCGACGGCGCGGGATGGCGAGGCGGGGCTGGCGTTTGTCGAGGCGGCGCTGGCGTCGCGGCGGGCCGGGGGGGATTGGGTGGACGTGTAACGCATCGGCCGGCCCGGGGTTTCATCAGAGGATCGCCATTCACGGGAGACGTTCATGCGCCACGATGCCCAGGGGATTGTTATCACGACCGCGTCGGACGCGGCGGCTTCGGCCTTTGATCACCTGGTGGCGGGGTATCTCAAATACCGGCTGGATGTGCCGCAGCGGCTGAAGGCGGTGCTGGTGGAGGACCCGGAGTTCGGGCTGGCGCATTGCGTCCAGGGGTATTTCACCATGCTGGCCTACAAGCAGTCGGTGGTGCATCTGGCGGCGAAGTCGGAGGCGGCGGCGCGGCGGTTGACGGCGCATGCGACGCCGCGGGAGCGGGCGCATGTGGAGGCGCTGGCGGCGTGGGTGGCGGGGGAGCTCGACCGGGCGGTGGAGATCTGGGAGCATATCCTGGCGGCGCATCCGCGCGATGTGATCGCGTTCCGGCTGGCGCATTTCGTCAATTTCTGGCTCGGGCGGCCGCAGGACATGGCGGCCTCGGTGGAGCGGGTGATGCCGGCGTGGTCGGCGGCGGATGGGGCGGCGTTTGGCTCGATGCTGGGCTGCTATTGTTTCGCGCAGGAGGAGGCGGGCAACCTGCTGGCGGCCGAGCCGGCGGGGCGACGGGCGATCGAGATCGATCCGGGGGATTTGTGGGCGGCGCACGCGGTGGCGCATGTGCTGGAAATGCAGGGGCGGCGGTCGGAGGGGTTGCAGTGGCTGGCGGACCTGGCGCCGAACTGGGAGGGCGGCAATAATTTGCAGCACCATCTGTGGTGGCACGCCGCACTCTACAAGCTGGAGCAGGGCGACACGGGGGCGGTGCTGGCGCTGTATGACACGCGGTTTCGCAACCTCAATTCGCCGATGGTGGTGGCGCAACCCGATATCTACATCGATGTGCAGAACGCGGCGGCGATGCTGTTTCGGCTGGAGCGGCTGGGCGTTGATGTCGGCGATCGCTGGGGGGAGCTGGCGGACAAGGCGGAAGGGCGGATCGGTGATTGCCTGTCGGGCTTTACCTTGCCGCATTGGGTGATGGCGCTGACGGCGGCGGGGCGGGGCGAGGCGGCGGAGCGGATGATCGCGGGGATGCGGGCGTTCGGCGCCGGGGCCGGCACCATGGCGCCGATTGTGCGCGATTATGCGGTGCCGATCTGCGAGGCGCTGGTGGCGCTGCGGGCCGGGCGGGCGGCGGAGGCGGTGGCGCTGATGCGGCCGGCGATTGGCGGGATGTACCGGCTTGGCGGCAGTCACGCGCAGCAGGACGTGCTGGAGCAGGTGTTCGCCGAGGCGGCACTGCGGGCGGAGTCGGTTGAGGATCTGCGCCTCATCGTCGAGCGCGTGGCGGGGCGGCGGGCCTTGCCGCCGCGGCGTTCGATCGGCTGGCGGCGTGTGGCGGCGATGGTAGACGATTGATCCAGCGTCATGGGTTTCGCAGCGCTCGGCAAAGGGCTACTGATTGGGTCCGAGGGGGAGTGGAAACGCATGAGACGGATCGTTGCGGCTGGACTTGCCACCACGTTGACGGCGCTGAGCGCGGTGCGGCCCGCGGGGGCGGCGCCGTTGCCGCCGGACCCGGCGGCGATCTGGACGTTGCAGGACGAGAATGCGTCAATCAGCTCCGCGGGACTGACCGACCGCTACTACACCAATGGGTTGCGCCTGGGCTACGCGTCACCGACCGGGGTTTTGCCGCCGATCCTCGATGGGTTGGCGGGTAGCCTGTGGGGCGATGGGCAGCGGCGCTATACCATTGACATCACGCAGCAGATCTACACCCCGTCGAACACGGGGGTGGCGGTTCCGCCGCGGGGGGACCGGCCCTATGCCGGCGTGCTGATGGGGACGTTCGGGCTGATGTCCGACACCCCTGGCCATCGCAGCGTGTTCTCGGCCGGCATCGGCGTGATGGGGCCGTCGGCGCTGGGCGAGCAGGTGCAGAACGGGTTCCATGATCTGATTGGCCAGCGCGGCAATCGGGGCTGGGGCAGCCAGTTGCCGGATGAGCCGGTGGTGCAGATCACCTCCTCGCGCACCTACCGGGTGAAGATGTGGCAGGGCGGCGGGATCGAGACCGATTTTCTGCCGGAACTCACCGCGGGGCTCGGCACGCTGCGCACCTACGCGCAGACCGGGGTGACGTTGCGGCTCGGGCAGGGGCTTGAGTCCGACTATGGCGTGGTGCGGCCGCGCCCCGCCCCCTCCGGCGGCGATGCGTTCCAGGCGCGCAAGGAGGTTGGCTGGTACGTGTTCGCCGGCGCGGATGGGCGGGGCGTGCTGCGGGACGCGACGCTGGATGGCACGTTGTTTTCCAAGAGCCTGCATGTTCACCATGACGCGGTCGTCGGCGAGGGGTTCGCCGGGTTCGCGGTGCTGCTGGGGAGCGCGCGGTTGAGCTACACGCACGTGCTGCAGTCCGAGGAGTTCAAGGGGCAGAAGGGCGGGTTGCATCAGTTCGGCTCGCTTGCTTTGTCGATGCGGTTCTGAAGTCGAACGGAGAGCAACACCATGAGCGCGGACGCCAGAATTCTTGAGCTTGGATTGATCCTGCCCCCGCCGCCCAAGCCGGGCGGCAATTATGTTCCGTGGCGGATCGGCGGCGGGCTGCTGTTCCTCTCCGGCGTTGGCCCGCGGCTGCCGGATGGCACGAGCATGACCGGCAAGGTTGGTTCGGCGCTGACGGTGGAGCAGGCCTATAAGACGGCGCGGCAATGCGGGCTCAACCTGATCGCCAACATGCAGGCGGCGCTGGGCTCGCTGGACCGGGTGGATACCATTCTCAAGGTGCTCGGCATGGTCAACGCCGAGCCGGGATTCGCTGACCATCCCAAGGTGATCAACGGGTGTACCGATTTGTTCGTCGAGGTGTTCGGCGAGAATGGCCGGCCGGCGCGTTCCGCGGTGGGAATGGGGAGCCTGCCCGGCAATATCTCGACCGAGGTTGAGGCGATCGTGTTGATCAAGGGCTGATCAGTCCGCAGTCCATCCCCCATCGACCAGCAGCGCCGAGCCGGTCATCAGCGCGGAGGCGTCCGAGGCGAGGAAGACGATCGCGCCGGTGAGGTCTTCGACCTGGCCGATGCGGCCGAGCTTGATTTTGGACAGCACGCTGTCGCGGAAGGTGGCGTTCTCGAAAAACGGCTTGGTCAGTGGCGTCTCGATGAAGGTTGGGCCGAGCGTGTTGACGCGGATGCGGTGGGGGCCGAGTTCGACCGACATGGCCTTGGTCATCCCCTCCATCGCCCATTTCGAGGCGCAGTAGACGGAGCGGTTGGCGGCGCCGACATGGCCCATCTGGGAGGAGACGTTGATGATGGAGCCGCCGCGCCCGGCGGCCACCATCCCCTTCGCCACGGCCTGGGCGACGAAGAAGGCGCTACGGACGTTCAGCGACATGATGGCGTCGTAATTCTCGATACTGACATCGAGGAAGGGTTGCGGCCGGTTGGTTCCGGCGTTGTTGACCAGGATGTCGAAGGACTGGCCGGCGAGTGCGGCGGTGACGGCCGGGAGATCGGATACATCCAGCACCATCGCCTCGGCCACGCCACCTGCGGCGCGGATGGCGGCGGCGGCGGCTTCAATCTCGTCGGTGCTACGGGCGGCCAGCGTCACGGCTGCCCCGGCATCGGCCAGGGCGGCCGCGGCGGCGAGGCCGATGCCGCGGCCGGCGCCGGTGACCAGGGCCCGCTTGCCGTCGAGCCGGAAGTTGACCTTCGCGGGCAGCATCATTCCACCGCCGTCGCGTAGGGGACGTTGCGGCCGCCATAGCGGCGCACGCGGATATTGGCCTGCTCGGCATG
>CAIYPH010000008.1 GCA_903928045.1 uncultured Rhodospirillales bacterium | reverse complement strand
TCATAGCGGCCATGGATGATCACAGCGGGAATATGCCGGACGCGATCGACGTTCTCGATCAGCCAGTTTTCGGTGGGGAAAAAGCTGTTGTGCTGGAAGTAGTGGCACTCGATGCGCGCCAGCGGCAAAGCGCGCTCCGGCCGGGTGCTCTCCTCGATCGACTGCTCCTGCGGGATGAGGAAGGAGGTCGCCCCCTCCCACTTGCTCCACGCGGCCGCAGCCCGCAGCCGGGTCGCTGGATCATTGGCGGTCAGGCGGCGATAATAGGCGGCCACCATGTCGTGGCGCTCGGCGGGGGGAATGGGGTCGAGATACTCCTCCCAGGCGTCCGGGTAGATGAAGCTGGAGCCCTCCTGGTAGAGCCAGCGCACATCCATTGGCCGGGCGAGGAAAATGCCGCGCAGGATCAGCCCGCTGACCCGCTCCGGGTGGGTCTCCGCATAGGCAAGCCCCAGCGTGCTGCCCCAGGAGCCGCCGAAGACGATCCAGCGCTCGATGCCGAGCGCCGCCCGGATCACCTCCATGTCGGCGACGAGGTGCCAGGTGGTGTTGTCGGTGAGGTCGGCGAAGGGCGTGCTCTTGCCGGAGCCGCGCTGGTCGAACAGCACGATGCGGTAATGCGCGGGGTCATACATCCGGCGCGAGCGCGGCGAGATGCCGCCGCCCGGGCCGCCATGCACGAAGACGATCGGCTGCCCCTCGGGGTTGCCGCACTCCTCCACGTAGAGCGTGTGGCCCGAGCCCACCGGCAGCATCTGCGTGCGGTAGGGCTCGATCTCAGGGAAGAGCTCGGGGGCGGTCACAGGGTGAGCCCGCCATCCACGATGAGGGTCTGGCCGGTGACCATGGAGGCACCGAAGCCGAGAAACACGATGACTTCCGCAAGATCCTCCGGGGTGCAGCGGCGCTTGAGGGCGGCCTTGTCGATCGAGCCCTGGCGGGCCTGGTCGGTCCACTGGATCTGCCATGAGCTGTCGACCGCGCCGGGGGCGATCGCGTTCACCCGGACTTCCGGCCCGAGGCCGCGGGCGAGATTCATGGTCAGGCTCACCACGCCGGCCTTGGTAGCGCCATAGGCGAGCGAGGAGCCGGCCGAGTTGATGCCGGCGATGGAGGCGACGGAGACGATGGCGCCGCTGCACTCCTTGAGCGCCGGCGCGGCGGCCTTGGAGAGGCGGAACAGGCCGACCATGTTGGTCTGAATCACCGCGTCCCACAGCTCATCGGTGATGAGATCGAGCCGGTCCGGCGGCACCACGGCCGTCACGCCGGGGGTGCCGGCGTTGTTGACCAGCAGATCAAGCCGGCCGAGGCGGCTTATGGCGTCCTCGATCATGTGCGGGCCGCCCTTGGGATCGCTCACCGAGCCCGGCGCCTCGATCACGCTGAGGCCCTCCTGGCGGAGATTGGCGACGGCTTCGGGGCCGCGCGGATCGCCGTCCAGGAAGTTGATCGCCACCGTGCAGCCATTGCGGGCGAGCATGGTGGCGGTGGCGAGCCCGATACCGGACGCGCCACCGGTGACGATGGCGGCCTTGCCGGAGAGATCGTAGCGCAGCTTGTTGGCAGCCGAGAGGTTGGTCATCGCCGCCCCCTCAGAACAGCCCGTTGCCGTCGGCGAGGACAGCGAGGTGATGGTCGGTGGAGCCGAACATCTGCTCGATCATGGTCATCCGCTTGAAGTAGTGGCCGACCTTGTATTCCATCGTCATCGCGATGCCGCCATGCAGCTGCACCGCCTCTTCGCCGATCGACTTGCCGGACTTGCCGATCTGCACCTTCGCCGCCGACAACGCCTGCCGCCGCTCCGCCGCATCGTCGGAAGCCGCCATCATCGTGGCGTACATCGCCATCGACTTGGCCTGCTCAAGGTTGGCGAACATGTCGACCGCGCGATGCTGCAGCACCTGAAACTCGCCGATGGCGCGGCCGAACTGCTTGCGCTGCTTCATGTAGTCGACGGTGATGGCCAGCATCTCGGCCATGCCGCCCACCGCCTCGGAGCAGATGGCGGCAATCGCCTCGTCCACCACGCGCTCCACGACGCCCAGCGCGTGGCCGGGGTCCCCCACCGAAACGCCTCGGGCGTTGGCGAATGAGATCTCCGCCGCGCGCAGCCCGTCCTGCGTCGGGTAGCCCTTGCGCGACACGCCGGCATCCGCCGCGTCCACCAGGAACACGCCGATGCCGCCACGATCGCGCTGACTGCCGCCGGTGCGGGCGGTGACCAGCAGTTTGTCGGCGCAGTCACCGTGGATCACCACGGACTTCTCGCCGTTCAGCACGTAGCCGGAGCCGTCCTTCACCGCGGTCACCGCGACGTCATTCAGCGTCCAGCGGGAATGCCGCTCGATATGGGCCAGCGCCAGCTTCAGTTCG
>CAIYPH010000007.1 GCA_903928045.1 uncultured Rhodospirillales bacterium | reverse complement strand
GCCGACTCGCCGCCCAGCTTGGCATGGGCGTGATGGAAACCGCCCAGGGCATTCTCTCGGTGGTGACGGCGAACATGGCCAAGGCCATCCGGGTGATCTCCGTGCAGCGCGGGCATGATCCGCGCGACTATACGCTGGTGGCGTTCGGCGGCGCCGGGCCGGTGCACGCCGCCCGCCTCGCCCGCGAGTTGGACATCACCCGCATCATGGTCCCTCGCAATCCCGGCATCCTCTGCGCCATGGGCCTGCTGCTGACCGATCTGCGCGCCGATTTCGCCTCCACCCGCCTCACGTTGCTGGAGCCGTTGGCGAGTGCGGCGACCGAGGCGGCCTTCGCCGATCTCGCGGCGCAAGCCGACGCCTGGTTCGCCGAGGAGCACATCCCGGCCGCCGATCGCCGCATCACCCGCACGGTGGATATGCGCTACGCCGGGCAGAACTACGAACTCCCCATCGCGCTGCCGGAGGGGCCGGTCACCCAGGCCAGCCTCGACGCCCTGGCCGAGGGCTTCGCCGCCGCGCATCGCCGCATGTACGGCTTCGTCGCCGAGGAGGAGCCGGTGCAGCTCGTCACCTTCCGCATCGAGGCGGCGGGCAGCGTGGAGAAGGCCGAGTTCAAGCCGCGCGCCGATGCCGGGCCGGATGCCTCCGCCGCCCTGATCGGCAGCCGCGACGTGTGGCTGCCCGAGGCCGGCGGCTTCGTCGCCTGCCCGGTGTATGACCGCGAGAAGCTCGATGCCGGCAATGAGATCGAAGGCCCCGCCATCGTCGAGCAGATGGATGCCACCACGGTGATCCTTCCCAACCAGCGGGCAAAAGTGGAACCATATCTCAACCTGATCGTGGAGAGCGTTTGATGGACATCGCGGTCGATCCGATCACTGTCGAGGTCATCGGCAGTTCCTTCGCCTCCATCGCCGAGGAGATGGGCGAGGCACTGGTGCGCGCCTCCTACTCCACCAACATCAAGGAGCGGCGGGACTGCTCGACGGCGCTGTTCGACACCGCGGGGAATACGCTGTGCCAGGCCGAGCATATCCCGATGCATCTCGGCAGCTTCATCGGCCTGCTGCCGCATATCCTCAAGCGCCATCCCGTCGAGGACATGCGGCCAGGCGACGTGTTCTGCGGCAATGACGCCTATGAGGGCGGCGGCACCCATCTGCCGGATATCGTGCTGGCCGAGCCGGTATTCGTCGATGGCGCCATCGTCGCCTGGGCGGTGAACCTCGCCCACCACGCCGATTTCGCCGATCGCGGCCACGCCCATATCTACCAGGAGGGGCTGCGCATCCCGCCGATCCGGCTCTATCGCGCCGGGGAATTACAGAAGGACGTGCTGGAGCTGATCCTGCTGAACTGTCAGGTGCCGCGTGAGCGCCTGTCGGATTTGCGGGCGCAGATGGCGGCCAATCGCCTCGGTGTTGAGCGGTTGCAGTCGCTGTGCGCAAAATATGGCGTCGGCACCGTGCTCGCCGCCGGTCGGGCCTTGCAGGACTATGCCGAACGCAAGATGCGGGCCGGCATCGCCACCATCCCTGACGGCGTCTATCGCGCGGAGGATTGGTTCGACAGCCCGGAGATCACCGGGCAGATGCAGGTGAGCTGCGTTATCACCGTCGCCGGCGAGGAGATGAAGCTGCATTTCGAGGGGCCGCCGCAAGTAAGGGCCGGGCTCAACCTCGTCTATACCGCGCTGGTTTCGGCGGTTTACTACGCGGTGAAGACGGTGGTGGACCCGACGATCCTGCCCAATGCCGGCCTCGCCCGGCCGCTGACGGTCACCGCCCCCGAGGGCTCCATCCTCAACGCATCGCATCCGGCGGCGGTGAATGGCCGCCTCTCGATGTGCCAGCGGGTGGTGGACCTCGTGCACCGGGCGCTCGCCGAGGCGGTGCCGGATCGGGTGATCGCCGCCTGCAACGGCGCCTGCGCCTCGGCCACTTTCATCGGCACCCATCCGAAAACCGGCGACCTCTGGGTCTATCTCGAGACCATCGGCGGCGGTTACGGGGCGCGGCACAACAAGGACGGGCTGGATGGCGTGCATGTCCATCTCACCAACACCTCCAACCTCCCCGCCGAAGCGCTGGAGCTGGAATATCCGCTGACCCTGCTGCGCTATGAGCTGGTCGACGGCTCCGGCGGCGCCGGCACGCATCGTGGCGGCATGGGGCTGCGCCGGGTCTATCGCGCCGAGGCCGATTGCCGGCTGCGGATCGACGGCTCCCGCCTGCGCTCCGCCCCCTGGGGCCTGCAAGGCGGGCTGCCCGGCGGGATGGGCGGCTTCGAATTCTCCGACGGCGTCGAGCCCTTTTCGCTCGGCCAGGCCGCGCTCAAGAAGGGCCAGATCGTCGCCGTCATCACCCCGGGCTCCGGCGGCTTCGGCCCGCCATCCGGGCGTCCGAAGGACCAGGTGGCGCGCGATATCGCGGAAGGCAGCATCACCGCGACAGCGGCGGCGGAGGTCTATGGCGCCTAGGAACCCCTCTCCATGACCTGGCTGCTGCGGCGGCTCGGGATATCGCTGGTGCTGATCTGGGTGGTCGCCACCGTGGTGTTCCTCGCCATCCACATGGTGCCGGGCGACCCCGCCGAGCTGCTGCTCTCCCAGGGCGGCACCACGCCGGATGCGGGGGTGGTGGAGGAGCTGCGCGAGCAGCTTGGCCTCACCAAGCCGCTGCACGTGCAGTACGGGCTGCACATGTGGCGGCTGCTGCATTTCGATCTCGGCCAGTCCATGCAGGATGACAGCCCAGTGGTTGCCGAAATCGCCCGCCGCCTGCCCCGTACGCTGGAGCTGATCCTCGCCGCCGGCATCATGGCGGTGCTGATCGGCATCCCCACCGGCACCGCCGCCGCCATGCGCCGAGGAGGCGCGCTCGACCGCATCAGCAGCGCGATCGCGAGCCTCGCTCTGGCGGTTCCGGTCTTCGTGGTCGGCACGCTGATGGTGATGGTATTCGCCCAGATGCTGCGCTGGGTGCCGGCCGGCGGCTTCACCCAATTCACGCGCGATCCCGCCCAGCATTTGGCCCTCCTCGCCATGCCTGCCGGCGCCATCGGCATCGGCCTCTCCGCGGTGGTCTTCCGCATGACCCGCGCGGCCGTGCTCGACGTGATGCTGCGCGACTACGTGCGCACCGCCCGCGCCAAGGGCGTCTCCCATCGCCGGATCCTCGTCCGCCACGTCGTTCGCACCGCGCTGATGCCGGTGGTGACCATCCTCGCGTTGCAACTCGGCACCCTCCTCGGCGGCACCGTGCTGGTGGAGTTCGTGTTCAACTGGCCCGGCCTCTCCGGACTGCTGGTGAGTGCGGTGAATGCGCGCGACTACCCGCTGGTGGTCGGCATCATCACCGTGATCTCCGTCCTGTTCGTCGGCCTGAACCTGGCTGTTGACGTGCTTTACGGACTGCTGGACCCGCGGGTGCGGCGATGAGGCGCCTCCCCTGGATTCCCATCGCCGGCTTCGGCCTCATCGTGGTGATCGCACTTCTCGCCCCCTGGCTCGGGTTGGCGAACCCGGTGGCGATGGATGTTCCGCATCGGCTTGCCGGGCCTTCGGGTGGGCATTGGCTCGGGCAGGACGAATTCGGGCGCGATGTCTTTGCCCGGCTGGTCTGGGGGGCACGGGTTTCGCTTTCGGTCGCCGTGGCGGCGGCGGCTTTGGCCTGTGTGGTGGGCACCACGCTCGGTGTGGTCGGCGGGTTTCTGCGTGGCATTGCCGAGATCCTGGCGCTGCGGTCGATCGATGTGTTGCTGTGTTTTCCTCCATTGTTGCTGGCCCTGCTTGTGGTGACGCTGCTTGGCCCCGGCGCCACCACGCTCATCCCCGTCCTCGCCCTCGTCTACCTCCCCGGCTTCACCCGCGTCGCCTATGCCGGGGTGCTGACCGCCCGCAGCCAGGACTATGTGGAGGCGATGCGCGTGCTCGGCGCCGGCAAATCCCGCATCATGCTCCGCACCATCCTGCCCAATATCGGCGGCCCCCTCCTCGTCCAGTTCTCGCTCGCCATGGCCGCCGCCGTGGTGCTCGAATCCGGCCTCTCCTTTCTCGGCCTCGGCGTCGTCCCCCCCGCCCCCTCTTGGGGGCTGATGATCGGGGCGGCGCGGGCGACGATGACGCAGGCGCCCCTCCTGCTCCTCTGGCCCTGCCTCGCCCTCACCGCCACCATCCTGGTGATGAACGCCCTCTGCGACGGGCTGCGGGACGCGGTGGACCCCCACCCCGCCTACCGCCGCACCGCAAGCCGCCTGCTTGACGCAATCGCCCCCGGCCTCCTCGCCGCCCCCCGCGCCGTGCTGGACCTCCGCGGCCTCACCGTCGAAATCGACACCCCCCACGGCCCGATCCGCCCGGTACGGGATGTCTCGCTGCAAGTCTTCCCCGGCGAGACGCTGGCCATCGTCGGCGAATCCGGCTCCGGCAAATCCGTCACCTCGCTGGCCATCACCGGGCTGCTCCCTGGGGCAGCCCGGGTGGTGGGCGGGGCGGCCTTTCTCGCTGGCACCGACCTGCTGCGCCTCCCCGAGGAGCGGCTCCGCCAACTGCGCGGGGCGGCGATGGCGATGGTGTTCCAGGACCCCGGCTCCTCCCTCAACCCGGTGCACCGCATCGGCGCGCAGATCGAGGAGGCGATCCGGGCACATCGCATCCCCGCGCCGGGCGAGGCGGAGGCCCTGCTCCGTCGCGTCGGCATCCCCGACCCCGCGCGGCGGTTGCGCGCCTTCCCGCACGAACTCTCCGGCGGCATGCGCCAGCGCGTCATGATCGCGATTGCCATCGCCAATGGGCCGCGGCTGCTGATCGCCGATGAGCCGACCACGGCGTTGGACGTCACCATCCAGGCGCAGGTGCTGGACCTGCTGGCCGACCTCAAGCGGGAGAGCGGCCTGGCGCTGTTGTTCATTACCCATTCGCTCCCCGTCGTCGCCGAGATCGCCGACCGGGTGGCGGTGATGTACGCCGGCGAAATCGTCGAGACCGGGCCGACCGCCGAGGTGTTTCTCACCCCCCGCCACCCCTATACCGCAGCCTTGCTCCGCAGCGCTCCGGTGGAAGACGGTCCCGCCCCGGAGGGCATCGCCGGGGTGGTGCCGCCGCCGACGGCGCTTCCGACGGGGTGCATTTTCGGGCCGCGCTGCGACCGCTTCAAGCCGGAATGTGCCGTCGCACATCCGGCGCTGGAGGCGGCGGGCGAGGGGCGGGCGGTGCGTTGTATCCGGTGGAACGCGGCATGAGCGGGTTGATCACCGCCACCGAGCTCACCAAGCACTTCCCGGCCGGGGGATTTCTCGGCCGCGGCCGCGCCGTGCAGGCGGTCACTGACGTTTCGCTTGCCGTCGCCCGGGGCGAAACCCTTGGCCTTGTCGGCGAATCCGGGTCCGGCAAATCCACCGTCGGCCGTCTTCTGCTTGGCCTGATGCCACCGACCGCCGGGCAGGTGACGTTCGACGGTGCCGACCTCGCCAGCGCCCGTGCGGGCGCGCTGCGCAGCGTGCGCCGGCGGATGCAGCTCGTTTTCCAGGACCCCTACGGGAGCCTTGATCCGCGGCGCAGTGTCGGCGCCCAGATTGGCGATGCGCTCACCATCCATGGGCTGGTACCGCGGGGCGAGCGGGCCGGGCGGGTGGGCGGGCTGCTGGAGCAGGTCGGGCTCGCGCCTGACCATGCCGCACGATATCCGCACCAGTTCTCCGGCGGGCAGCGCCAGCGGGTCGGCATTGCGCGGGCCCTGGCGTCCGGCCCGGATTTCCTGGTGGCGGACGAGCCGGTTTCGGCGCTCGATGTTTCGGTGCAGGCGCAGGTGCTGGCGCTGCTGGCGGATTTGCGGGCGCGGCTGGGGCTGGCGATGCTGTTCATCAGCCATGACCTGCCGGTGGTGCGCCACCTCGCGGACCGGGTGGCGGTGATGTATCTCGGGCGGATCATGGAGGAAGGGCCGGTGGCCGAGGTGTTCGCCCGGCCGCGGCATCCCTATACGCAGGCGCTGCTGTCGGCGGCGCCGAGCCTGCATCCGGAGCGGCGGCGGGCGCGCATCCTGTTGCAGGGGGAGCCGCCGAGCCCGGCCAATCCGCCGTCGGGCTGCGTGTTTCGCACGCGCTGCCCGATCGCGGGGCCGGATTGCGCGGGGAGCGTGCCGCCGCTGGTGGGGGTGGGGCATCGCGTGGCGTGTCTGAAAGCGGAATAAGTATTAAATCGTAACGATATGGACGTGATGAGGCGGCGCGATCTCGCGAGGTTTTCGCGGACCGGCGCGTGGATATGGCCCGGGCGGGGGCGTTGCGGGGCGTGAAGCGGGGATGGCGTTCCTGTTTGCGCGCGCGGGGACGGCGGAAAATGGGCGCGGCGCGGGGGTGTGGCGGCGCGCGTTGTGCCGCGCGGGCGCGGCGTGACGCGGACGGAGTCCCGGCGTTGCGGGCTGGCGTGACGCCGCTTGCGGCGGGACGGCGGGGGCGGCATTTTGACGGGCGGGATCGGCGCCGCGGCGAGGCGGGCCATGAGGGATGCGAAATCGCGGCCCCATTGGGTGAGCATGGCATGCAGCGCCCGGCCGCCAGGCATGAACCGCCACAGGCCCCAGGGCGCCAGCACGGCGGCCAGCAGCCCAGCCACGGCTTCGCCGAGCAGAACCGCGGGGTGCGGTTCGGCCCGGT
>CAIYPH010000006.1 GCA_903928045.1 uncultured Rhodospirillales bacterium | reverse complement strand
CTCCAGGCCAATGCCTGGGACATCGTGCCCCACATGTATAACGGCCAGTGGAAGCAGCCGGCCGCGCACCGCAAGAACGTCACCGGCTGGCTCAAGGTGCCGGAGGCGATCCCGCTGTGGAACGTGAGCAAGACCTGATCGCAGCCTAGAACCATGACCGGCACCATCCTTCGCCGCCTGCTCTCGATGTTGCCGGTCATGGGCATAGTCGCGATCTGTGTTTTCCTTCTGCTCCATCTCGCCCCCGGTGATCCCGCCTCGATCATCGCGGGCGAGAACGCGACGCCCGAGAACATCGCCCGCATTCGCACGCAGTTGGGGCTCGACCAGCCGGTCTGGAAGCAGTTCCTGGTCTGGCTGATCGCCCTCGTGCAGGGCGATCTCGGCACCTCCATGTTCTGGGGCGATCCGGTCTCCTCCCTCATCGCCCAGCGCGCCGAACCCACCGTCTCGCTCGCCATCACCACCCTGCTGGTCGCCGTCTTCCTGGCGATTTCCATCGGCGTGCTCGCCGCCGCCAAGGCCGGTAGCTGGATCGACCGGCTGGTGATGGGGTTCGCCGTGCTCGGCTTCTCCGTGCCGGTCTTCGTCGTCGGCTACGTGCTGATCTTCGTCTTCGCCATCAACCTCAAATGGCTGCCGGTGCAGGGCTACTCCCCGATCGCCGACGGGCTGGTGCTGTGGCTGCGCAACCTGGTGCTGCCCTCGATCGCCCTCGGCATGGCCTATGTCGCCCTCATCGCCCGCATCACCCGCACCACCATGCTGGACGTACTGGCCGAGGACTACATGCGCACCGCCCGCGCCAAGGGCGTCGCCACGCGCTCGATGCTGTTCCGCCACGCCCTGAAAAATGCCGCCGTGCCCATCGCCACCATCATCGGCAACGGCATCGCGCTGCTGATCGGCGGCGTGGTGATCACCGAGACCGTCTTCAACATCCCCGGCATCGGCCGCCTGGTGGTCGATGCCATCGCAAGGCGTGACTACCCGATCATCCAGGGCGTCATCATGGTGTTCTCCGGCGTCTACGTGCTGGTGAACCTGCTGGTGGACCTCTCCTACACGCTGTTCGACCCGCGGGTGAGGGGCTGAGATGCGCATCGCCCGCTTCTCCCGCCGCAACCCCACCATCGTGCTCGGCGCGGTGATCCTGGTCGTCGTCGTCCTGGTCGCCCTCGCCGCCCCCTGGATCACCGGCGACCCCGTGCTGCTGATCCCCGCCGACCGCCTGCTGCCCCCCGGCGCCAAATACTGGCTCGGCACTGACCATCTCGGGCGAGACATCTACGCCCGCACCGTGCACGGCGCCCGCATCTCGCTGCTCGTCGGCGTCACCGTCGCCGCCCTTTCCGTCATCATCGGCCTCGGCATCGGCCTTGCCGCCGGCTACTGGCGCCGGGTGGACGCCATCGTGATGCGCTTCATGGATGGGCTGATGGCCATCCCCGCCATCCTGCTCGCCATCGCCCTCGTCTCGCTCAACAAGGCCAGCGTCGGCATCGTCATCGTCGCCATCACCATTCCCGAGATCCCCCGCGTCGTCCGCCTCGTCCGCTCGGTGGTGCTGACGGTGCGCGAAATGCCCTATATCGAGGCCGCCGTTTCCGGCGGCAGCCGCGGGCAGAAAATCGTGCTGCGCCACATCCTGCCCTCCACCATCGCGCCCCTGATCGTCCAGGCCACCTACATCACCGCCTCGGCCATCCTTATCGAGGCCGGGCTCTCCTTCCTCGGCGCCGGGGTGCCGCCGGAAATCCCCACCTGGGGCAACATGATCGCCCAGTCCCGCCTCTTCGTCGCCCGCGCGCCCTGGACCGTCTTCGCCCCCGGCACCGCGCTCGCCATGGTGATCCTCGCCGTCAACCTGGTCGGCGACGGGCTGCGTGACTTCCTCGACGTCCGCCTCGCGAGGCGGATGTGACCATGGATGCCCCGATCCTCGATGTGCGGGACCTGCGCACCCATTTCTTCACCCAGGACGGCGTCACCCGCGCCGTCGACGGGCTGAGCTTCAGCATCGGCGCCGGCGAAACCCTCGGCATCGTCGGCGAAAGCGGCTGCGGCAAATCCGTCACCGCGCT
>CAIYPH010000005.1 GCA_903928045.1 uncultured Rhodospirillales bacterium | reverse complement strand
CGCCCGCACCCTGCCGACCGCCGATGCCGGCAAGGTCCGCCTCGGCGCCATCGCCCGCACCCTCCCCACCGCCGACGCCGGCAAGGTCCGCCTCGGTGCTATCGCCCGCACCCTGCCGACCGCCGATGCCGGCAAGGTTCGCCTCGGCGCCATCGCCCGCACCCTGCCGACCGCCGACGCCGGCAAGGTCCGCCTCGGCGCCATCGCCCGCACCCTGCCGACCGCCGATGCCGGCAAGGTCCGCCTCGGCGCCATCGCCCGCACCCTGCCGACCGCCGATGCCGGCAAGGTCCGCCTCGGCGCCATCGCCCGCACCCTGCCGACCCAGCGCTGACACGCGTCAGGCGAGGGCACCCTTCGCCTGGACGATCGATCGCCGACACCGCTAGAAACCGGGCATCGTCCCGGTTTCTTCGTTGAAGTCGGGACTGCAAGACAGGGGATCGCCGGATGACCGATGACGACACGGGCAAGTCCCGTCCAACCGCCGAAACCGCGGGCGCCCTCAAAACGCCGCGGGTCACCTTCTACCGCATGATCCCCGACATCCGCCTGCCACAGCGCGCCGACCGCTCCGCCGCCGGCAGCCTGCCCACCCGCGCCTTCCGCTACTGCGAGCCCGTCACCTCCGCTGCCGCGTTTGGCTACTATGTCTTCTCCCCCCTCAACTTCACCTTGGTGTGGGACGGCCACGACATCCAGTGGACCTACGAAGGCAACGAGCATGGATGGATGCCGCTCACCCGCGCGCAATACCCCTATTTCCCCGCCTATTTCAACGAACGCGTGCCCGAAGGCATCCAGGATTTCTCCCCCCCCATCCTCGCCTCGCTGCAGGAGCCAGGGCTGGTCAACATCTGGTCCGGCCTCATCGCCCGCACCATCCCCGGCTGGAGCCTGCTGGTCCGCCCGCCCGCCAACATTCCCCGCCGCGGCGGCTATGAGCTGTTCGAGGGCATCATCGAGACCGACCGCTGGTTCGGCCCCCTGCTCACCAATATCCGCCTGACCAAGACCGACACCCCCATCGAGTTCAACAACGAACTGCCGCTCTTCCAGGTCCAGCCGATCCCCCGCGAAGCGCTGGACGAGGGTCCCCTCAACAATTTCGGCGTCGTGCGGGACATCGAAGGCCTGCAACCCGAGGACTGGGACGATTTCTACGACACCGTCGTGCGCCCCAACGTCACCGTGAACCGCCCGCGTGGCGAATACGCCGCCGCCGCACGCCGCCGCCGCAAGGGTGAGGATGGCTGATCGGCCCTACAAATAAGGGGTGCGGCCACCCATCATCGCCGCGTCGACGATGTGCAGGTGCCGATCCAATCCGAGCGTCCCATAGCGCTCGGCCGCCTCGGCCCGATGCCGCTCGCCGCCCGCCACACCCGCAATCGCCAGCGCGGCATGGGCATGGGCGGTCTCCGGCAGCATCCCGGCGGCCTCCGCCGCGGCGAGCGCCTCGCGCAGCCGTGCCGCGCCTTCCGCCTCGCCGCCCCGTGTTGCCGCCATCACCATGCCGAGCGCCCGCATTGCGGGCACGCGAAAGGCGGCGAAACCGTAGCGATCGGCAATTGCCACCGCCTCTTCGGCAAAGCCACGTGCAAGATCCGGCTCGCCGAGCGCCAGGCTCGCATGGGCCATCCCCACACCCGCCGAGAGCTGGAACATCCAGCGCTGCTCAACGCGCGACATCCGATGCGCCCGGGACAGGGTTTCGCTCGCCGTCGCGTGGTCACCCATCACCAATTGCGCATGTCCCAGCCCCGCAAGCGCCGGCGGCAGCAATTGAATGATCCCGGCCGCCTCCGAGCGCGCGATCGCACTGGCAAAAGCGGCCATCCCCACCGCTGCGTCGCGCCGTTCATGGGCGACGAACCCCGTCACGGCGTCGGCGAAGATATGGTCGTAGGGCCGCACGGTCTCAGCGGCGCAGCGGTTCATCACCGCGATATCGTCCATCGCCGCGACGAAATCCCCCCGCACCGCGCGAGACATCGCCCGTGTGCCGAGGCACAGCGTGCGATACGGCGGCACATTCTCCGGCCGGTCGAGCGTCTCCCCGAGCACGCGCTCAGCCTCGGCCAGCCGGCCGGCGTTGAAGTTGGATTGCCCGGTGTAGAAACTCGCGGTCACATGCAGCGCCGCATCGCCCGCCACCTCGGCCGCCCGCCGCGCCCGCTCGCCCAACGCGATCGCATGGTCGAGCTGCCCGAGGATGTTGGCGACATGCACCCGTGTCGCCAGGGTCTTGGCAATATGCGCACGGTCGCCCAGGGCGGTCGCGCGGGCCTCGATTTCGTCCAGAATCGGTGTGAGTTCGGCGTAGCTGCCGACCCAGCGGGCCACCGATTCCAGGGCGATCAGGATATCGAGTCGTACCCGCTCCGTGGCCCCCGTCGCCGCCGGCATGTCGGCGATATCGCGGGCGCGCCGCAAAGCGGCCATCGCGGCGGGGAATGCGGTACGCGCGATCGCCTGGCTGCTGGCCTGGCGCAATGCGGTGATCGCGTCGTCCCATCGCTGAGCACGCTGCGAATGGTAGCACAGCTCGTCGATATTGCGCTCGCGCGCCGCCTCGCCCTCGCCAATGAGAATATCGACGATCGCCGAATGATGCGCCCTGCGCCGCGCCGCGAGAATCGTGCCATAGGCCACGTCGCGGGTCAGCGCGTGCTTGAAGCTGAACATCGCGTCGGGATAGCGCCGGCTTTCATACAGCAGCTGCTCGTCGGCAAGCCGCTCCAGCGCCGGCTGCAACTCGGCCTCGGCCATGCCGCTCAGCGGGCCGATGACGCGCGCCGGCACGTCGGGCCCCACCACGGCACAGAGCTGCACCAGCCGGCGCAAGTCAGGGCTCAGGCGCCCGAGACGATCGGCGATCAACTCCTCGACCCGCCCCGGGATCACCGCGATCGTCGCATCCAGCTCCCGGGGAACGGTCGCCGACACGAGCGGCGCGACCTCCTCCAGGAACAACGGATTCCCGCCGGCCTTGCGCAGAATATCGGCAGCCAACGCCGGGTCGGCGGCCCGCCCGGCGTCGATGCCGCCGAGCAGCGCGGATGCCTCGGAGTCCGACAACGGCGCCAGCAGCAATGTCTGCGCCGCCCCCGGCGGCAGGCCCGGCATGCGCACCCGGGCGCGGCTCAGCGTGAGCAGCAGAACGCCGGGCGACGCGAGATGCGGCAGCGCCGACTCGATCAGTTCGAGCGTCGAGGAGTCGAAACTATCCGCCTCCTCGCACACCACGATGACGTCGCGCCCCGCCGCCTGGGCGCCAATCAGCGCGGCGATGGGCGGGCCGAAATCGATCCGCGCCAACATGGTGGCGCGGTCGCCGATCCCCAGCAGGCGCTCCAATTGATCCGCCGGCGCCGCTTCCGGGTGCCGCAGCTCCGCCAGCCCCGCCGCCAACTTCGCCCGCCGCTCCGCCACGCTATCGGAGTCCCGGATATCGAGCCAGGCGCGCAGCCAGGCGATGACGGGATGGAACGGCCCCGCATGGCGGTTGCGATCGCCGGTAAACGCCACGATGGAGCGGCCACTCGCCCGGCGCAACCATTCATGCACAAGACGAGACTTACCGATGCCGGCCGGGCCGATGACGTGCGCGGCCCGCACCCCACCCCGGGCCAGCCACGCCTCCAGCGACTGGATCTCCGCCGCCCGGCCGACGAAGGGCGACAGCCCACGCGCCGCCCGCACGCGCCAACGATCGGTCGTCGGATCGGCGCCAAGCAGCCGATAACTCTGGATCGGCGCGTCGACACCTTTGACGATCACCGGCTCAAGGGGCGTGGTGCGAATATAGTGCTCGGCAATGGCGCGAACCGCATCGCTGACGACGATGGTCCCCGTGTCGGCGCTCTGCTCAAGCCGCGCGGCGATATGCACGGCAATGCCGACCGCGTCGTGCATCAGCACCCCGCCGATCCGCACGGGGCGGAACACCACCTCCCCCGAGTGAATGCCGATCCGCAGCTTCACCCGCCCGATCCCGTCGCCGTCCACCGCATCCTGCATCGCCAGCGCCGCGAGGCAGGCGCGCAGCGCATGGTCCTCGGCCACCGTCGGCGCGCCGAACACCGCCATGATCCCATCCCCGCGATGGCTGACCGCCCCGGCAAACCGCTCGGCGGCCTCGATCATCGCCTGCAAGGCCGGATCGATCAGATCCGCCGCATCCTCGGCATTGAGCCCCTGGATCAGCGCGGTCGAGCCCTGGATATCGGCGAACAGCACGGTGACGCGCCGGAGCTCGGGCTCGGTGCCGCCAGACCGGGCGGGCGTCGTGGTCTCACTCACGCGGCGTTCCTTGTCATGCCGGACGGGCGCATCGCGCCCGCCGGGCATCATGGACCCGATGGGGAGGCCGAATAAACCTTATTCTCAGTCGATGCGGGTCAGCACGACCGAGATCAGGCTGTCCGACGTCGTGACCTGCACGGACTCGGCATGGCCACCCACGATCGCGAAGCTCAGCGGGATTTTCGACGCGACCGCGGTCTGGAACGCCAGCGCCAGAATCGCCTTGTTGAGCGGCGGGATCTTGAGATCGGCCTTGTAGGCGGCAAGCTCGGCATCGGAAGGCAGGTTGAAGAACCCAAGCGCGTGCACGATGTCGAACGCATCGGCCTCCGCCGCGAGGTGCGCCACACTGTCGGCCGTTCCGCTGATGTTACGGGCGCTGAAAGCGGTATTGATGTTGCCCACAAGCGTCGGGCGGGTGAACGAGGTACCCATCGATGTCTCCTGACTTTCAGTACAGCGCGCCGCGCATATTGATCGTGACTTCCGATCATTACCGATCCAGCGCCCCGCCGCAAGGGCAGTATGATCCGCCGCGTCGCCCGGAACGGGCGCGAGTGAATGACCGGAACGGGCGCGGGTAAAGGCCCGGAACGGGCGCGAGTGAATGACCGGAACGGGCGCGGGTGAAGGCCCGGAACGGGCGCGCGTGAAGGACCGGAACGGGCGCGGGTAAAGGACATGTCAGTTGACACGGATCGAATCACCGGGGACACAACCCGCCGAACGGCACGACCCAAGGCGAACATCCGCGATCCGGTCGCGCGGCGCCGGCCCGGGCCGATGCGGGAATGGCAAGGAGCACGGAACCGTGGGGAACACCGACGTGAAACCAACGAAACTTGGATTGGATTTCATCGTCCTGGGCGCCGCCCGCTCCGGGACCTCCGTGTTGGGCCGCGCCATCAACGCGGACCCCGGATGTTTCTGCGCGAACGAGTATTTCCAGGGCGTCTTCCGCGAGGACAACGCAACATTTCCGATGCCCGACGCATTCTTCGACCCGCGATGGAAGGCGTCGAACGCACGGATCACCGAGCTGTCGCGGAATATCCTGAGGGAAAAACTGGCCGCGGGCGAGGTGGTCGCGTATGGCAACAAACATCCCAACTACTTCCTCGTGCTAGAATCGATGCATCGGCAGACCGAGAGGTTGCGCAGCGTCCTGATCTATCGCGATCCCGCGGAGGTCGCCGGATCATGGACGAAGCGGGCCCGTGACCCCAAGGATCAGTGGGACCAGTCGCGCACCGGCATATTCTCCCTGTTGATCTGGATGATTTCCCTGGCACGGATGGGCGAAACCACAACGGATCTGCACGTATTGGATTACGCAACCGCGTTCCGCCGGAACACCGCGCTGCTCAACGGGGTGATCGAGCATGTCGGTGGCCGCCCGCCAGCCGATACCGTGGTCCCGGCCTTCCTTGCCGCGGAAGCCAAGCGCGGCCGCAAGAGCGGCCGTACCAGCCGGTCCGTCGACCATCAGGCCTTCCTCGACAGCATCGGCGCGGCGCAGCTCGGCGAAGCCATCAGCGCGCGCGGCTTCTTCCCAGCGCGGGATATGGGAAGCGAATTCCGCACGATCGCGGACAGGGCGTTCGAGGCGACGTTCGAGTATGCGACGGATTGCCTGCTCCGCGAGGGCTCGCCCCAGGAAAAGACCTACGCCTTCAAACTGGGGCTGAACCTGATCGCGAACTTCGATCTGGCCGAGTCTGCAACCTTCAAGACCATGGCAAGCGCGGTCCCCCGCTTCCTCGGCCGCCTCGCCGCGGCCGGCGGGACGGACGACATGGCCGCGCTTGGCGAGCGCAGCGCCCGGATGGCGCAACGCCGGCTAACCGGCAAGCCGATGGAGCGCAAGGCCCAGGGTGACGTGAGGCGAGGAAAGAAGCAGGGCTCTTTGTGAACATACAGGCTCTATACCCACGCCGTCCCGCCTGAGCATTCTCCCCGGAGCGCGAGCGGTACAAGCCAATCCGCCGGTCATATTGCGCTCTTTTTTCAAAAAAGCAGCGCCTCCGTCCACGTACCCCGCGCCCCCGCTCAGGCCGCCTGCTGCGCCACCGTCGCCGCGCCGGCGATGGTGGTGCGGCGCATGTCGCGCACCTCCCCCACATCGTTGTAGCGCCGGGCCCGGTGCATGGTCGTCCGGTTGTCCCACATCACCAGGTCGCCATCCCGCCAGCGATGCGTGTGGGTGAAAGCCGGCGCCGTCGCCAGCTCCGTCAGGTCGCGGATCAGCATCCGCGCCTCCGGCGTCGGCATGCCGCGGACCACCCCGATATGGGAGGAGAGGAACACCGATTTGCGCCCGGTCACCGGATGGGTGCGCACCAGGCGCTGCAGCACCGGGGCGAAATCCCGCCGCTCCTCGGCGTCGAACTCGGTGAAGCCAAGCTGCCCGCGCGAGTAGATCAGCGAATGCTCGGTGATCAGCGGCTCGATCAGCGCCTGGGTCTCGGCGTCGAAACTCTCCCAGGCCGCCCGCATGTCGGCAAACTGCGTATCCCCGCCCGCTTTGGGCACCTGGCGGCCGGACAGCAGCGAATACTTCGCCGGCGTCGCCTTGAAGGAGCTGTCGGAGTGCCACAACATATTGCCAAGATTGAACATCCGCCGCCGGTCGTCGCGCGCCAGCAGCTCGTTGTTTTTGTCGAGGTTGGAGATGTCGGCGATGTTGAGCTTCAACCGCCGGTCCGCCGGCTTGGTCAAATTGGCCAGCGTCGTCTCCAGCTCCCCGAAATGGAGGCTGAATTCCACCTGCTGCTCGTCGGTGAAATGCTGCCCGTGGAACACCAGCACGCCAAACCGGTCCATCCCAGCCTCGATCGCCGCGGCCTGCCCGGCGATGATGGGGCGCGTGAGATCAATGCCCGAAACCTCGCCGACAAATTCCAGCTCGCCATTGCGCGGGCCGATGCGGGTGATGTCCATTTTTGTCTCCTCTTGTCAGGACGGTAAGGCAAGGGAGAGGGGATTTGAAGCTG
>CAIYPH010000004.1 GCA_903928045.1 uncultured Rhodospirillales bacterium | reverse complement strand
GGCCAGTGCGAAGCGATGGCGGACACGGTTGAACAGCATCACGGTTCTCCTGCTGGGGTGAGGACGTAGTCGCCGGTCGAGCCGAGTTCCTTCACCGCGGCGAGTTCGACGAGCCTTCTCGCGGAGCCGCGACCGGCGAGAACCGCGATAAGGTCGATGGTCTCGGCGATCAGCGCGCGCGGGACGGTGACGACGGCTTCCTGGATGAGCTGGTCGAGGCGGCGCGGCGCGCCGTTGGCGGAGCCGGCGTGCAAGGTGCCGACCCCGCCGGGATGGCCGGTGCCCCAGGCCTTCAGGAGATCGAGCGCCTCGGCGCCGCGCACCTCGCCGATCGGAATGCGGTCGGGCCGCAACCGCAGAGATGAGCGAACGAGATCGGACAGCGAGGCGGCACCGTCCTTGGTGCGCAGCGCGACCAAGTTGGGCGCGGCGCATTGCAGCTCGCGGGTATCCTCGATCAGCACCACGCGGTCGCCGGTCTTGGCGACCTCGGCGAGCAGCGCGTTGACCAGCGTCGTCTTGCCGGTCGATGTCCCTCCTGCGACGAGGATATTCTTCCGTTCCCGGACCGCCACCCGAAGCAACTCAGCTTGCGCGCCGGACATGATGCCGGCCTCGACATAGTCGCCGAGGGTGAAGACCGCGACCGCCGGGCGGCGGATGGCGAAGCACGGCGCCGCCACGACAGGGGGCACCAGACCCTCGAACCGCTCCCCGCTTTCCGGCAACTCGGCCGAGACGCGCGGACTGCCGGCATGGACCTCGACACCGACATGGTGGGCGACGAGGCGCACAATCCGCTCTGCGTCGGCGGGGGTGACGCGACAACCGGTGTCCTCAAGCCCGCCCGACAGCCGGTCGATCCAGAGCCGGCCATCGGGATTGAGCATCACCTCGACGATACTGGGATCTTCGAGATAGCCGGCGATCGCGGGGCCAAGCGCGGTGCGCAGCATGCGCGCGCCGCGGGCGAAGGCTTCTGAGCGGAACGAGATCGTCGTCACTGCGAACCCCGAAAACACGCCTCGTCGAGGCGGAATGATCACCGGGGTTGATTAGAAAGAGCCGGAAATGGGGAAGCGCAACAAGGCTGATGGAGGCGTAGGGGCGTGGCGTAGAAAGACATGCGATAGGCAGGAGTGCCGTTCAGGGCGACGACGTCTCGGGCAACGGGGCTATTGGAATTTCAGGCAGGAACGGAGGTGGTCGATCCCGAGGGCGGCATCCGGGGCAGAAACACGACCAAGGTGGCCGTCATGCGTCCGGATCAGGCTGTGGGAGGAAGTCCTCTAACCGCGGTGCCGGTTGTTCCTCATCCTGGATCAAGGTTTGCGACCACAGAATCGAAGTCGCGTAGATGCTTCGGCAAACCTGCTCCCTGTCGTGCTCGAACCAATGCGTCGCCTCGGGCAGCACTTCGAACGGCACCGGGTGTCGAGCATAGGGATTGTGGAACACCTCCAGCTCCGCCGACCACGGTTCGTAGCCTTGGGGCCAGAGGCCTCGGTAGTCATCGCTTGTGACGTCGAGGCAGAACGGGATGCCCTTGAGCGCGCCCGGCGTGCGGTCGAAGAAGTTTCCGATGCGCGTATAGCGTAGGCCCCTCGGCGCCCCGCCGCCCGAGACCGCAACGCGGTTCAGCTTCGCAATCGAGCAGGCATTGGAGAAGATCACCGCAGAAAGCTCCGCGTGCCGATCATCTGTGAACAGACCGGCGGGAAATGCTGATGGTCCCAGCAGTTGAGCCGCGGGCATCCGCACCGCCTGTTGGCACCCGTTCACCTCGGCAACCTCCGCGCCTTGCCCGTAGAGGTAGCCGATCAGCCCCTCTCGGCTCCACATCATCGACGCCGGTGCCTGGAAGTCGGCGATAGCGATCATGAACGGCTTGCCGGTGACGTGCGGCAGCCGGTCGTACTGGCGGCCAAGTTTGTTCCCCAGGGTCTTGGCGAACCGCAGCGCCGCCGGACCGAAGAACAGTTCCTCTCGCGCACTCGGCGCGACGCTGTGCAGAGCGTTGACGTGATTGTATGCCACGGGAGGATTGGCGGTCACCGCCTCGACCCAAGCTTCCCCACCGAGCCTGTTCTCGATCCGGAAATCCGGCGACTCGTGCGGTTGCGTCACCAGCAAACCCTGTTCGCGGAAGGACGCCAAGAGTTGCGCTTCCCACAGGCGGGTGTGGAAATTGGCGGTCTGGCAGTCACTCACCCAGTTCCGATCCGGCGTCGGGAGCG
>CAIYPH010000003.1 GCA_903928045.1 uncultured Rhodospirillales bacterium | reverse complement strand
CGCCATCCCCGGCCTCAACAAGATGCTGGTGCTCGACCTCGCGCGCTGCGACTACATCGCCCGGCGCGAGAACGTCATTGCATTGGGCAACAGCGGCACCGGCAAGACCCATGTCGCCCTCGCGCTCGGCCTGGCGGCCTGCCAGAAGGGCTTCACCGTCGCCTTCACCACCGCCGCCTCCCTGGTCACCCAGCTGCTCGAGGCCCGCGACGAGCGCCGCCTGCTCAGGCTCCAGCGCGAGCTGCAGGCGGTGAAGCTGCTGATCATCGATGAACTCGGCTACGTGCCGCTGTCGTCCACCGGCGCCGAACTGCTGTTCGAGACCTTCTCCCAGCGCTACGAACGCGGCTCCACCATCGTGACCTCCAACCTGCCGTTCGAGGACTGGACCTCGGTGCTCGGCTCCGAGCGCCTAACCGGCGCCCTGCTCGACCGCCTCACCCACCACGTCAGCATCCTCGCCATGAACGGCGACAGCTATCGCCTCAAACAATCCGCCCGCCGCCGACGCACCACCGCAAGGGAGGAGCAAAACCGGGCCACCACCGAACGCACCGATCCTGAGACCGGCGAAATCACCACTGCCTGATCCCAAACCCAGTCGGACTTCAACGAAAGGGGCCCGATCGGGCCCCTTGTCGTGTCACGCCAACGTATCATCACTGGCCTGCTTTTGCGCCGCCGCGCTGGCCTAGATTCCGACCGCCGTTGACATCACTGACGCGGTGGTGGTGGGGATGTAGGTGGTGGAGGCCGAGAGTGTCTGCAGGGCGTTGGCCTGCCCGGCCCAGACGTAGATGCTGTTGGTGTTGGCGGGTTGAGCGCCGTCACGATCTGATCACCGGCGAGCCGGACGACCAATGGGATAGGGCAAGAAGACCAGCGCCAAATTGTCCAGACAACAACGGTCGGGCCTCCACGCTCCTGTCAGACCGGATTTCCAGCGAGCGTGATGCCGCCATCCCGGCTTTCCGCGACGCGGTGGCAGGCAACCGCTCGATTGCCGCTGAGTGCCTGCAATTCGGGCGGGTGCAGGACGCAGCGGTCGATCGCGATCGGGCAGCGCGGATGAAAGCCGCAGCCCGACGGGACGCTGAACAGGCTGGGGACATCGCCGCGAATCAGCTCGCTCGGTCGCGCCCGTGCCGTGACGGGGTCGGCCACCGGCGCCGCCGCCGCGAGGCCGCGCGAATAGGGGTGCAGCGGGCGCGACCAGAGCTCGGTCGCCACGGCGCTCTCGACGATGCGGCCGAGATACATCACCAGAATGCGGTCGGCGATGTGCTCGACGACGGCGAGGTCGTGCGAGATGAACAGGTAGGAGTGGCCGAGTTCGGCCTGGAGGTCGACCAACAGGTTGATGACTTGGGCCTGCACCGACAAGTCCAAAGCCGAGACCGGCTCGTCGCAGATCAGCAGGTCGGGCTCCAGCACCAGGCCCCGGGCGATGCCGATGCGCTGGCGCTGGCCACCGGAGAATTCATGCGGATAGCGGTCGCGCATCGCCGGGGAGAGGCCGACACGAGCCATCATCGCATCGGCCCGGGCACGGCGCTCGGCGGCGGTGCCGATGCCGTGGACGATCAGCGGTTCCTCGATCAGGCGCCCCACTCCGATGCGCGGATTGAGCGAGCTGAAGGGGTCCTGGAACACCATCTGCATCCGGCGTGCGAATGGCCGCCGGGCGCGCCGCCCCAGGCTGCCAACCTCGGCGCCGTGGATGCGGATGCTGCCGGAGGTGGGGCGAAGCAATCCGACCAGGGTCTTGCCGAGCGTCGACTTGCCGCACCCGGACTCGCCGACAAGCCCGACGGTTTCGCCGCGTACGATCGTCAGGCTGACGTCATCGACGGCACGGATCGTTCCATTGCGCGTGCCGAAATGGGTCGACAGCGCGTCGACTTGCAACAGGTCAGTCATGGCTCGCCCACTCGCACACAAGCGACAAGGCGTCCGGTGACGCCCTGGCCCATGCTGTCATGGGGCGCCAGCGCGGGCATGGCGGTGCGGCAGGCGGCCTCGGTCCGTGGGCAGCGTGGTGCAAAGGCGCAGCCGGGCGGGAGGGCGTGCGGCGGCGGCACCGCCCCGGGGATCTCAACCAACCGCCGGCGAGGGGCGTGCGGCAGGCGCGGCCCGGGCCGGGCGCCGAACAGGCCGATCGTGTAGGGGTGGGCGGGGGCGGCGAGAACGTCCTGCACCGCGCCTTCCTCGATGATGCGGCCGGCGTACATGACGGCCACGCGATCGGCATGTTCGGCGACCAGGCCGAGATTATGGGTGATGAACAGCACGGCAAGTCCCAGGCGCGTGCGCAGATCCGCCAGCAGGGCGAGGATTTGCGACTGAATCGTCACATCCAGCGCGGTGGTCGGCTCATCGGCCACCAGCAGGGAGGGATCGCTGGCCAGCGCCATGGCGATCATCACCCGTTGGCGCATTCCGCCGGACAGGCGATGGGGATATTCCTGCAAGCGCAAGGCGGGATCAGGGAGGCCGACCAGGGCGAGGAGCTCGACCGCTCGCTGCCGTGCGGCACCGGCTCCGCATGCGGTATGCACGGCGACCGCCTCGGCGACCTGGCGTCCGATCGACAGCACCGGGTTGAGCGTGGACATCGGGTCCTGGAAGATCATTGCCATCCGGCGGCCGCGCAGCCGGCAAAGCGCTCGCTCGGGCAAACCCACCAGTTCCCGGCCCTCCAGGCGCACGGAACCGCCGGTGATGCTGCAGGGCGGTTCGGGCAGGAGTTGGAGCACCGACAGCGCGGTCATCGATTTTCCGCAGCCGGACTCGCCGACCAGGGCCAAGGTCTCGCCGCGCGCGATCTCGAAGGAGACGCCGCGGACCACCGGCGTGCGGATGCCCTCGCGGATGATCGAGGTCTGCAGATCCCGGACTGCGAGAACGGCCGCGCTCACTCAATCCGCTCCCAGGCGCGGGTTGAGCGCGTCGTTTAGCCCGTCGCCGATCAGGTTGAGCGACAGCACGGTGACCAGGATCGCCACACCGGGCAGCGCGACCATGTACCAGGCGGAGCGCAGGGCCTCGCGGCCGATGCTTATCATTGTGCCCCAGCTCATCACGTTGGGGTCGGACAGGCCCAGGAAGGCAAGACCGGCTTCGGTCAGCACCGCGGTGGCCACCATCACCGAGGCGATGACGATGATCGGCGCCAGGCAGTTCGGCAGGACCTGAGTGAGGATGATCCGCCGATCAGTCATGCCGATGACGATGCAGGACTGTACGAATTCCGTGCGGCGCAGGCGTAGGGCCTCGCCGCGAACTAGGCGGGCCACCGCCGGCCAGGACACCACGGCAATGGCGAGGATCACCGTGGCGATCGACGGCCGGAAGACGGCAACGAGGACGATCACGAACAGGAAGGGAGGGATGGTCTGGAATACCTCGGTGATTCGCATCAAGATAGCATCCATCCAGCCGCCGAGATAGCCGGCAAGGGCACCCATGCCGGTGCCGATCACCACGGCCGCGCACGTCGCGGCCAGGCCGATCGACAGCGAGACGCGCGCCCCGTGCGCCAGCCCAGAGAAGATGTCGCGGCCAAGGACGTCGGTGCCCAGCCGATGGGCGGGGTCCTCGCCCGGCCACAGGAACGGTGCGCCCGCCATGTCCCATGGCCCGAACGGTGCCAGCAGCGGTGCTGCGGCGGCAATCGTCCCGATCGCGCACAGCAGCAACAGGCCACCCAGCGCCGGGCGGTTTCGCCGGTAGCGCCACCAGAAGCCGCGCCTGGCGGCGGCTTCGGCCGCGGGGGGGCTATGAGAGCTCAATGCGTGGGTCGAGCCAGGCATAGAGCAGGTCGACCAGGAAATTGATGGTGACCACCATGATCGTGCTCAGCAGCAGGATGCCGAGCAGCAGGTTGAGGTCGCGCTGGAAGACCGCCTCGAAGGCCAGACGGCCGATGCCGGGCCAGGCGAAGACGGTCTCCACCAGGATGGCGCCGCCCATCATGTGCCCGACCTGCACGCCGACGAGGGTGACGATCGGCAGTACGGCGTTCGGCAGGGCGTGGCGGCGGGCGGCCTGGCCGCGGGTGAGGCCCTTGGCGCGGGCGGCGCCGATGTAGTCAAGGCGCAGCACCTCCAGCATCGCGGCGCGCATGATCCGCGCATACAGCGCGACATAGAACAGCGACAGGGCAAGAACCGGCATGACCATATGCCGCGCCACGTCCAGCACGGCGGCGATGCCGGAGGCCGAGCCGCCGATCGTGGCCATCCCGCTGCTGGGCAGCCAGCCCAGCTCGATGGTGAAGAGCACGATCATCATCAGGCCGATCCAGAACACCGGGGTGGCATAGAACACTAGGGCTAGCACCGAGATGACCCGATCGATGGCGGTGTTCACGAAGCGCGCGGCAGTGACGCCGAAGACCACGCCAAGCAGGACCGCCAGGCCGATTGCCGCGGCCATCAGCAGCAGGGTGGCCGGAAGCCGGTCGAGGATCAGGGTGGCGACCGGCATGTTGTGTCGGAACGAGAAGCCCAGGTCGAGCTGGACGACGCGCCAGAGATAGCTCAGCAGCTGGACCGGCAGCGGCTGGTCCAGACCGAACTTGCGCCGGAGATCGTCGAGATAGGCGCGGTCGGTGGCGTTGGACTCGCCGGCCAGCACATCGACGAGGTCGCCGGGCATCAGGTGAAGCAGCACGAAGTTCACCATCGCGATGGCCAGCGCAACCAGGATCGTCTGTGGCAGGCGCCGCGCCGTGTAGCGTCCCAGCCGGTTCATGCCGACTGGCCGGAGTCGGCGCGACGCGCGGCGGCCTGGCCGATGGGCGCCCTGGTTCGGCGGATCACGCGTGTGCCCCGGCTCGCGCGTCAATCCTGGAGATAGACATCGGCGAAGTTCGCGTGGATGCCGTCGGCGGTGAGCGTGTGGTTGCGCACCCGCTTGTTGTACAGCGTCACCATGTCGAGATGGGTCAGCGGGATATAGGGCAGGTCGGTCATCGCCAGTTTCTGCATGTCGGCGAAGGCGGCCTTGCGTAGGGCCTCGTCGGGCTCGGCCTGGACGATCTGGAGCAGGCGGTCCATCTCGGGGCTGAGATACTTCGCGCCGTTCGAGAAGGCCACGCCGGGCTGGAAGTTCTTCGACCAGTAGAAGCGCTGCACACCGATCACGGGATCGGAGGCGTTGTTGGCGAAGAAGGTGATCAGGTCGAAGTCGCGGTCGGCATAGACCCGCTTTGCCCAGGTCGCGTAGTCCTGGTTGCGGATCTCGACTTCCACCCCGATCCGGCCGAGCGCCTGTTTGAGGTATTCGCCCAGCCGCACGAATTGTTCGCCGAACGGCAGGTAGTCGTGGGTGATCTTGAACCGCACGCCATTGGCCCGGCGCGGGTAGCCGGCGGCGTCGAGAAGCTGCTCGGCCTTGGCGATATCGAGCGGATAGGCCGGCACATCGGACGAATAGGATTTCACCAGGCCGTGGTGGATTGGGCCGGTCGCCGGCTTGCCATAGCCGAACCAGATCAGCCGGTTCACTAGGCTGCGGTCGATGGCGTGCGCGAAGGCTTGGCGGACGCGCACATCCTTGAACGGCTCGCGCTCCAGGTTGAAGCCGACATAGCTGACGATGGCGAGATACTCGTATCCCCGGGTCTCGACGGCCAAGTAGGGCAGCGCCTCCAGCCGCTTCACGTCGTTCAGCGGCACGATGCTCATGCCGACGAGATCGGCTTCCTTGGCCTCCAACGCCGCGGCGCGGCCGCCGGCATCGGGGATGATGCGAAAGATGATCCGGTCCAGGTACGGCTTGGGCTGGTCCCAGTAGTCGGGATTGCGCTCCAGGATGATGTGGCTGCCCTTCTTCCACTCGACGAACTTGAAGGGGCCGGTGCCGATCGGGGCATTGTTCGCGGCGTTGGTCTGCGGGTCGGTGCCGTCGTAGATGTGCTTCGGCACGATCTGCGATTCCATCGAGGCCAGCGCATACATGATGTAGGGCGCGGGCGAGGAGAGCTGCAGGATCGCGGTATTGGCGTCTGGCGTCAGGACATCGGTGACATTGGCGAATGTGGCCCGGCCGCGGCCATGGGCCACCTTCCACACCTTCAGCAGCGAATAGGCGACATCGGCGGAGGTAAAATCCTTGCCGTCATGCCACTTCACGCCCGGGCGCAGGTTGAACCGGATCGACTTGCCGTCGTCGCCGACCTGCCAGCTCAGCGCGAGCTGCGGCTTCAGGTTGAAGTCGAAATCATAGGTCACCAGCCCGTCGAACATCTTCGGCGACACCTGGGCGGTGGGTCCGGCGGTATGAACGGCGCTGGTCAGCAGCGGGGGTTCGGGGAAGACGACGTAGGTGAGCGTGCCGCCCCGCTTGGCGGCGGGCTGGGCCCAGGTCGGAGTCGACGAAAGCCAGATTCCCGCAGCCACGACCATCGCTGCGGCAAGCCACCCGAAGTTGCGCCGAGACATGCTTGGCATCGGTCTTCCCCCAATTCGCGGCGTCGAACTGCCGCAGCAGTCGCGGTTGCATTGAGCCGACGAGACGCCATGTCCAGAAAACCAAGAGCGGCGAGCAACCAGGCGGCAGGCAACCATCCTCGGGTGGATCGGCCCATCAAGTCAAGCGCGGAAACAGCGAAGCCGGCGGTGTGGCGCCGGGTTCCATGCACTGGCGCGACTGGCCGGGTTGGGCAATGCTGGTGGCACCACCATCGTCTGCCCGGGAGCCGGCCCATGACCGACACTGCCATCGGATTGCCTGCGCTCGAACGCCGGATTGCCAAGGACCTGGAGATCCTTGCCTATCCCAACAAGCCGTGGGTACGTCCGGTCCCGCATCGGTCGGGGCGGCAAGTGTATGATGCGGTCATCGTCGGCGCCGGCCAGGGCGGGTTGGGCACCGCGTTCGGATTGCTGCGCGAGCACGTCCGCAACATCCTGGTGATCGACGCGCGGGACGATGGCGAGGAAGGTCCCTGGATGACCTATGCGCGCATGCCGACCCTGCGCACGGTCAAGGAACTGATCGGACCGGACAACGACCAGGCGGGGGTGACGTTCCGATCCTGGTATGAGGCGCAGCATGGCGCGGCCGGGTGGGACGCCTTGGTGCGGGTGCCCCGCGAGGCATGGATGGACTACCTTCGCTGGTTCCGGCGCGTCCTCTGCGTTCCGGTGCGCAACGGCACCCGCGTTGTGGACATCGCGCCCGATGACGGGTTGATCCGCGTCGAGGTTGCGTGCGCGGGGGGCGGCGACGTGCTGCTGGCGCGCAAGGTCGTGATGCAGACGGGGTTGGAAGGCAGCGGCGAACCCGCCATGCCGACGGGATTGTGGGAGCATCTGCCGCGCCACCTCTGGGCGCACACGTCGGATCGCGATATCGACTGGGCGCGCCTGAAGGGCGGCCGTGTTGGGGTTCTCGGTGCCGGTGCCTCCGCCTTTGACAATGCCATCGTGGCCGCCGAGCACGGTGCCGCGTCCGTTGACGTGTTTGCGCGGCGCGAGGAACTGCCGCGCGTCAACTTCATGCGCGGCATCGAGTTCACCGGGTTCTTCCGTCATTTCGGCGACCTCGACGACCTCGATCGCTGGCGGTTCATGCGCCGGGTGTATTCGCTGCAGGTCCCGCCGCCGCCCGACACCTATGCCCGCGCGATTGCCGCACCCGGTCTGCGGTTCCATCCCGGCTGTCCGTGGCGCGCGACCCGGCCCTCGGGCAAGGCGGTGATGGTGGAGACCGCGCTGGGGTCGTTCGAATTCGACCGGATCGTCTTTGGCACCGGCTTCTCGCAGGATGTCTCGCTGCGGCCGGAACTGGCCACGATTCTCGGCGTCGCGGCACGGTGGCGCGACCGCTTTGTCCCGCCAGCCGGCGAGGATGACCCGGTGCTGGCGCGCCAGCCCTATCTCGGCCGCAGCTATGAGTTCACCGAGCGCGAGCCGGGTGCCGCGCCGTGGCTGCGCCATGTCCGGTTCTGCAGCAGCGGCAGTTGGGTCAGCATGGGACCCACGATGGCGGGCTTGAACGGCATGAAGTTCGGCCTGGGCCGGTTGGTAGCCGGATTGTGCCGCGACCTGTTTCGCGAGGATGCCGCGTGGCACTATGAAAGCTACCTAGCCTATGACACGCCGGAGCTCACCGCGGCGATGCCGAGCCGCTCCGGGGGGGGCGGTTGATGTCCCGCCGCCCATCGGCCTGACCTTGGGTGCCGATGGATCGAACACGCCGATAATCGCCAGCCCATCCTGTCGCGGCGCACGCGGCGGCGGACGGATGCGGATGGGATGAGGGGAGCCTCGATGAGGACATTCGCGTGTGACCTGAAGCGGCCGGAAGGTCCGGTGGCACTGCCGGACGGCAGCTTCCTGGTCGTCGAGGGCGGGCGCGGAACTGTCACGCAGATCCTTCCCGGCGGCGCAACGCCGCCCATCATCGCCACGCCGGGCGAGCAACGCCTGGAGCGCGCCGAGCGTGACGGAACCGAGCACGCCGTCGGTGGCGATATCGGGATAGTCAACGCCCCCGCGGTTGAGCGCGTTCAACGCCCGTTGCAGGAAGCCAATCCCGACCGGCGGGCCCATGTTGACGCCGATGTCGAGCAGGCGAACCGCGAGGGCCTGATCGATCGTCGCCAACCGGTCGAGGCCCAGCCCGGTCCAGTAGCGCTGCCGGTAGATGGCAACCGCGGTGTCCCGCGGCATGTCCGCCATCAGCCCAGCATAGCCCACCGCTCGGGCCGTGGCAGTGGTGATCCCCCACATGGTCTCGCCACCACGATCAGCCGGGTCGTTGCTGTAGCGCCCTTCCCGGCCGATCACCGCGTCAATTGCCGTTATAACTGCGTCCATGTCCGTCAGATCGTCGGCAGCAGTTCGAAGATCAGCTGTCCGGCACCGACCGCGGTCTGGCCGGTCTGGGCGATGCGGACATAGAGCGTGCCGGCCGGCAGCGGGGTGAAGGCGGCGGTGCTGGCGTCCACCAAGGTCAGCGCCCGCGAAGCGATCGCCTTGATGTCGGTCGCCGCGACGATATCGACGCCGCCGACGGTAGTGCCGACCTGCACGGTGACGGTGGTGCCGGTATAGGCCACAGTAGTGCGCTCGGAGATACGCAGCAGATGCCCGGCCGGCACAATGAGGGTCAGGTCGGTGCTGGCTGCCGCGGTCGGCACCAGCGAGACCACGCGGGCGGCAATCGAACCGGGCGTAAGCGCCGCCTGGCCGTCAATCCAGATACGCACAATGCTGTCCGACGTCGCCGCCACCACGGTGGCCGCGCCAATGGGGAAGTTGCCGTTCGAGGTGGTGGTGACACGCCGGTTGGTGTTGTCCCAGAACACCCGGGCGCCCTGGGCGATGGCCAGCGCCGGTTCCTTGGTGAGGTCGAACACGCCCTTGGTCTGGATTTCGAGACCGGCGCTGATGGCGGCGTCGAAGGCGGCAACACCGAACAGGCCGCCGACCAGGACACCCTGGCCGGAGGTGACGGCATAGGGGGCGGTCACGTTGATGCTGTCGCCGGGCTGGACGAAGTTCTTCATGGTGAGGAAGTCTCCCTGGACTCAGCAAGGGCACCCGGAGGCGCCCTTGCTGCGATGCTCGATAGTGAAGATCAGATGCCCGGATTGAACCAGGCGCCGCGCCAGTCGATGCCGCCGACCCCGAAGTCGAAGATGACGGAGACCTCGACGCCATCGACCCCGGAGACCGGGCCGGTGGTGACCTGCGGTCCCTCGGCGCCATTGAGGTAGCCGTAGACATAGACCGGCGCGGCGAAGGGATCGGAGAACAGATACCAGCGGTTCGAGGGGATCAGCGGTTCCACCAGCGGCTGGACGAAGCCCGCATAGACGTTGGCGTTGCCGGTCTGCGTCGCCGCCACGTTCACCTGCGCCCCTTTCATGAACACCACACGGCGGGCGGGATGCACGGCGGACAGGGCGTCCAGGATATCCTTCAAATACGGCGTTCGCGCCGTGCGCCACGGGCCAGGCTCCGACGAGGCCCGGGTGCTCAGCACTCGATGCTGGTCGGCCCATTGGCTGACGGTGAGTTGCGGCGGCGGGCGCAGCATTGCGCCGGCACGACGCCGGACATGCTCAGCCTGTTGATTTCCGTTGAGATCTGACCCGGGAAGGTCGGAATTTTCCACTGAGAATT
>CAIYPH010000002.1 GCA_903928045.1 uncultured Rhodospirillales bacterium | reverse complement strand
TTCGGCCCGATGATCGCGGCCTCGCCCTCCAGCATGTAGATGAAGCGCTGGTGGGCGGCGGGCATCAGCTTGCCCTTGGGCGTTAGCTCGGCGGTGTACTGCAGAAACTTCGCCCCGAGCGCAGGTGCAGCATGGATGATTGCCTCACCCCCGACGAGCCCGGGCATCGGCGTGCGGACGAACGTGTCGGGTGTTTGGAGGAGATGCGTAAGCTGGCGGCTGCTGCGGGTTTGGCCAAGACGTGGGTTCAGATGTGAGTCCATGCGTGTATCCCTTCAGGCGGAGGACGATGATAAGAGAGCATATCGCAAGGGCTAAAGCTGGGATATCTCCAAGGTGACTGCATGTGGTTTTAACGCATGCAAAAAGTGCACGCAGGTCGTGATGGCTGCGGTGATGTCTTCCAGCGAGACAGTCTCGTTGGGGTGGTGGCTCAGGCCACCGGGTGTGCGGAGAAAGAGCATTGCGGCCGGCACCTTGCGCGCCAGGATCATAGCGTCGTGACCCGCGCCGGAGGGCATCGTGTGGGGGGAGTAGATGTCAGCGGCGGTGAGCAAGGCTTCTTGGAGCGTGGGATCCATCGGCACCGATGCCTGGCTGCCGCGACTTACCGTTGTCAAGGTGACGTGGTGCAGGGCAGCGGCGTCGCCCGCTTGCTTCAGAAGTTCTTCCATAGAGCTTCTCCGCATGTCGTCCGACGGGTGACGAACGTCCAGGGAGCAAACCGCGGTGCCGGGAATGACGTTGGCCGCGCCCGGTGAGACGTGAATGGAGCCGACAGTTGCGACCAGGTTTGGGGTTATCTGGCCGAGGTGCGATGCCGAAGAAATCAGGATCGCTGCGGCAGCGAGTGCATCGCTGCGCAGGTGCATCGGCGTCGTGCCGGCGTGGTTGGCTTGTCCGCGGAAAGTGAGGTCGACACGAGATTGGCCGATGATAGTCGTCACTATCCCCAGGGGTAGGCCAAGCGATTCGAGTACCGGTCCCTGCTCGATATGCGGCTCGAAGTAAGCAAAGGTCCAGGGTGTTAGCAGCGCATCCGTAAGGTGTTTCGGGTCCAGGCCGAAGTTCCGAATCGCCTGCGCGATCGTGATGCCGTCGTCGTCCGTACGCGCAAGGTCCTCGGAAGTCAGATCGCCAATCAGCGCGCGGCTGCCGAGGAACGACGTCTTGAACCGGACGCCCTCTTCTTCCGAGAACGCGATGATCTCGAGCGCGTAGGGGAGCCTTTTGCCGTTCAGCGAGCGCACCAGCGCAATTGCAATCGCAACGCCGAGGATGCCGTCGAAACGGCCGGCGTCGGGGACGGTGTCGATATGCGACCCCATCAGCAGGACCGGCGCGTCCGGCGCCACTGCGGGGTACATGCCGCGCACATTCCCCACGGAATCCGTGCGGACAGTCATGCCGACCGCTTGCATCTCGGCATGGAGCAAAGCGTGGACGGCATGCGTCGCGGGCGAGAGAAACGTACGCGTGATCGTGCCGGGGACGTCAGTATGCGCGGCGATTCGGTCGCAGAGATCGAGCGTGTATTCGGCAGGTGTCATGCGCCGACCTCACGGCCGATCGGGGGCGAGGGAAATGCTCCGTCGTGATAGATGCGGGTGCCGCGCAGGATCGTCTGCTTCACGCGCCCGGTCAACCGCCCGCCAAGGTAGGGCGAGAGGAGGTGGCGGAAGTGCAGATCGTTCGGCGTAACGAGGAACGATTCTTCGGGCGCGAAGACCGTGAGGTCTGCGTCGAAACCCTCCGCGATTCGACCTTTGCGGTCTGCGAGACCGGCTAGCTTAACGGGGTTGGCTGACATGAGCCGCGCCAGGTGCAATAGCGGCTCGGGCAGAGTGCTTGCCACTATGGACGCGCCGAGGGACAGCGATGCGATGCCGCCCCAGGCCTTGGCGAAGTCGCCGGCTTCCAGGCCCTTCATCTCGGGTGGGCAGGGGCTGTGGTCGCTGGCGATGAGGTCGAGCGTGCCGTCCAGCGCGGCTTCCCGGAGGAGTTCGCGGTTGTCATGGCTGCGGATTGGTGGCGCGCATTTGTACTGCGTCGCGCCATCGGGAATGTCTTCGGCGGCGAAGTAGAGATAGTGCGGGCAGGTCTCGACAGTGACGGGCAAGCCCTCGGCTTTGGCGGCGCGGATCAGCGGCAAGCCAAGCGCGGTGGCGAGGTGCACGATGTGGATCGGCGCATGGAACTTGCGGCATAGCGTAATCAGCAGGCGGATTGCGGCGAGTTCGGCTTCGTCGGGACGTGAGGCCAGGTAGTTTTTGTACTTACGGAAGTCTTTGCCTGCAAGCGATTTGGCTGCGGCTGCAATGGGACCGGGGAGTTCCGCGTGAACGAGTAATGGCAGGCCAAGCTCTGCGAGGACCGGTATCGCGGCCCGCAGCTTGGTCTGATTCAGCAGGCCGAGGCCCTCGCAGCCCGGGTAGACGAGGAAGCATTTGAAGCCGGGAACTCCGGCGGCGGCGAGTGGTGCCAGGTCGGCCAGATTGCCGTTTTCGGCTCCGCCCCACGGCCGCCAGTCGACCATACATTTGCCGACCGCTGCGGCGCGCTTGGCTTCCAGGCCAGCGACGGTTGTGGTCGGTGGCAGGCAGTTCAGCGGCATGTCGACGACGGTGGTGATGCCGCCGGCTGCAGCCGCTCGCGTGGCCGTCTCGAAGCCTTCCCAGTGGGTGCGGCCGGGCTCGTTGATGTGGACGTGGGGGTCGATCAGGCCGGGCAGCAGGGCTTGTTCGCCGAGGTCATAGAGCTCTGCCACGGGGCCAAAGGAGTCGGGCTCTGCTATCCGCGTGATGAGGCCCGACTTCTTGTCGACCAGCACTGCGGCGGGACGGACTTCGTCCGGGAACACGACGCGGCGCGAGATGTAGGCGGCGGTGGACATCTGGAA
>CAIYPH010000001.1 GCA_903928045.1 uncultured Rhodospirillales bacterium | reverse complement strand
CGCCAGGCGAGAAAGCGTTCAGCGGCATGGCGCAGACGGCCGCCCAGATCGAGCGAGCCGGCTCCGGGAACACCGTGGGTGATGGTTGCCATGGGACTCTCCTGTTGCACTGCAGCAAATGCTGCGCTGCAACAATTGGACGCTCCCTAGAGTAAGTCAAGCACTATGACCTAAATTCATGGCAGACGTTCAAAACGTCGCTTCGGCCTCCATACACAACCGGCCTTCGCGGTCTTGGATCCACAGCGAGGCCCCATCCTCCCTGGGATTCCCGCAGACGGAAAACGGCGTCACGTCAAATACCGGGCGCAAGGCCTTGAATTTGAAGGTGGTCATCGGCCGGCCGAGCTCACGGCGGAACAGGTCAGCCATCAGGGTGGCCAGCAGCGGGCCATGCACGATCAGGCCGGGATATCCTTCGACTTCAGTGACATAGCGGCGGTCGTAGTGGATGCGATGGCCATTGAAGGTGAGCGCGGAGTAGCGGAACAGCAGCACGTCATCCGCCGTCACATCGCGCCGCCAAGCGGGTGACGCCGGGGCCATCCGCGCGGCAGGCGGCGCTTCGCCGGGGGCGGGCGGATCACGGTAGACGATGTCGTGCTCCTCGGTCAGCGCCAATCCGTCAGCGTTGCTGACCATATGCCGCACCAGCACAAAAACCAGATTTCCGCTCCGGCCTTCCTTGAGGGTGACGTCCACGATCTCGGACGTGCGGGTGATCTGCTCACCCAGCCGCAGCGGGGCGATGAAGGCGAGCCGCCCGCCCGCCCACATCCGCCGCGGCAGCGGCACTGGCGGCAGGAAGCCGCCGCGGCGGGGATGGCCATCCTCGCCGATCTCGGATTGCCGGGCGCGGGGCAGGAAGTAGAGCCAGTGCCACAGCTCGGGCAGCACATCGCCGGGCGAAGGCTGCGGATCGTCGCGATCGAGCGTGGCTGACAGGGCGGACATCGGGAAACTGCCGACTATGTCCTCCAGCGTTTCGGTGCGGCCAATCCAGCTGCGCAGATGCGCGATATCGACGCTCATGCTCAGATCCCCTTCGCCAACACGCGGTCCACCATTTCGCCGGAGAGGCCCACGTAATTGGCGGGATCGAGGAACCCGGCCAGCGCCTCGCGCCCGATATGCGGGCTGATTTGCGGGTGGTCCGCGAGCAGGTCGAGGAAGGTCCCCTTCCCCGCCACCACGTCTCGGCAGATGTCATAGACCAGATCATGCGCGAGCTGGCGCCCGAGATACGGGCCGAGCCCCATCATCACCGCCTCGGACTGGGTGAGCCCCTTGGTGAGATCGAGATTGGCCCGCATCCGCGCCGGATCGACCTGCAATCCGCCGACCAGGAAGCGCGTCTGCGCGAGCGCCCCGGCAGAGAGCAGGAAGATCTCCGGCACCGCGATCCACTCGATTTCCCAAGGCCCTGTGGAGCGTTCGTGATCCTCCACCATAGCATCCAGCAGCGCCGCCACATTCTGCCGCACCATGGCAACGCAGGCATGGATGTAGTTGGAAGATATGGGATTACGCTTCTGCGGCATGGTGGAGGAGGAGCCGCGGCCGACATGGAAGGGCTCGAACACCTCCTCCACCTCGGTCTGCATCAGCAGCTTCACATCCATGCTGATCTTGCCGCAGGTGCCGGTGACGAGGCCGAGGAAACAACCGACCTCGGCGATACGGTCCCGCATGGTGTGCCAGGCGATCTCGGGCTGGCCGAGGCCGAGCTCCTCCATCAGCGCGAACTGCACCTTCAGCCCGTCGGCGCCAAGCGAGGCCAACGTGCCGGTGGCGCCGCCGAACTCGCCGACCAGAGCGCGGGGCCGCAACTCGCGCAGGCGTTCGAGATGGCGCTGGAACCCGGCCAAAAGAACGGCGCATTTATAGCCAAAGGTGATCGGCGTGGCCTGTTGCAGGTTGGACCGGCCGGCCATCGGCGTGTCCCGATACTTCGCGGCCAACCCGGCGAGGGAGCCGGCGATGGCGCGGATATCGTCCTCCACCAAGGCAAGCGCGTCGCGGATCGCCAGCACGGTGGCAGTGTCCGTGATGTCCTGCGTGGTGGCGCCCCAGTGGCACCATTCGCCAAGCCCGTCGCGGCACTTGGCGACAAGCTGCTGCACCACGGGGAGAATCGGGTAGCCGATCCGCTCGGTCTGGCTCTTCAGCAGGTCCATGTCATAGGCGGCCGCATCGCCGTGGCGCTGGATTTCGTCGCAGGCCTCCTGCGGGATGATGCCGAGGCGAGCTTGCACGCGGGCCAGCGCGAGCTCGATATCCAGGTAGTACTGGGTGCGCTGCAGGTCGGAGAAGACCCGGCGCATCGCCTCCGTCGAGAAAATGTCGCGGAAGACGCGGGAGTCAGGGGCGGATCCGATCATGGGGCATTCCTCTCAAACCTTGGCCGCGTGGTAACAGACCCGACGGAATCGGCAAGGAGGGCGGCACGATGGAACCACCAGTGGCGGTGTTGTTCGACTGGGACAACACCCTGATCGACGGCTGGAGCGGCATCACCGCGGCGCTCAATGTGGTGCTCGCCGCCTGGGGTAAGCCGTCCTGGACGGTCGCCGAGGCGCGCGAGCGCATCCGTGGCTCGGTGCGCGATACCTTCCCCGAGATGTTCGGCCCGGATTGGCGGCGCGCCCAGCAAATGCTGCGCGATACCATGATGACGCAGGATCTCGGCCATCTCACGCTGATGCCCGGGGCGGAGGCGCTGGTGGAGGCAGCCGCGCGCTGGCCTGGCGCCATCGTGTCCAACAAGGAGGGCGGCACATTGCGCCGGGAAGTGGCACATCTCGGCTGGTCTGCCCGCTTTGGCGCCATCATCGGCGCCGGCGACGCCTCCGCCGACAAACCCCACCCGGCGCCGATCTGGCATGCACTCGCCGGCATCGGGGTGAAACCGGGGCGGGAGGTGTGGTATGTCGGCGATACCGGTTCCGACATGCAGGCCGCCCACGCGGCGGGGTGCACGGCGGTACTGGTAGGCGACGCGGCGCATGATGGTGGGCTGCGTGCGCTTGAAGAAATGGGTGCGGCACCGCATTTGCATGTTGAAGACGGGCATGCATTGGCGATCCTTCTCCGGAAGGCCGGCGCTGCATTGGACTGACGAGGGCTGACCTGGCGACGTCAAAAGCCGGGCGGCCTGCAAACTATGTGTGTGTCAACAACGACAAGAAGGAACACCTGTCGTGGCCAAAGAAGCAACGCAGAACGTTCAGGACGTCTTCCTGAACCATGTGCGCAAGAACAAGACTCCCGTCACCGTCTTCCTGGTGAACGGCGTCAAACTCCAGGGCATCATCACCTGGTTCGATAACTTCTCGGTGCTGCTGCGCCGGGACGGGCATACGCAGCTCGTCTATAAGCACGCGATCAGCACCGTCATGCCCGGCGCGCCGATCTCGCTGTTCGACGGCCCGAAGGTGGAGACCACCGCGGCCCCGCTCAGCCCGACGACGCTCACGCTCGGCACGCGGGATACGCCGGCGGGTGGGTAAACAGACCATTGGGTGATCAAGGACACGCGGCGCCGACGCGCGCCGCGGTCATCCTCCCCTGGGAGAAGCCGGATCGGCTCGAATCGAACCGGGCCGCCGAGGCGCGGCTGGCCGAGGCGGTCGGGTTGGCCGCCTCGATCGGCCTCGTCGTCGTGCATACCGCGATCCTGCCGCTGCGCGCCCATCGCCCGGCCACCCTGCTCGGCACCGGGCAGGTGCAGATGCAGGGCGAGCATCTCAAGGAGATGGAGGTCGACGTGGTGATCGTCGATGCCCAGCTCTCCCCGGTGCAGCAGCGCAACCTCGAGAAGGCCTGGGGCTGCAAGGCGATCGACCGCACCGGCCTCATCCTCGATATTTTCGGCGAACGCGCTGCCACCCGCGAGGGCACGCTGCAGGTGGAGCTCGCCCATCTCGAATACCAGCGCTCCCGCCTCGTGCGCTCCTGGACCCATCTCGAACGCCAGCGCGGCGGCTTCGGCTTCCTCGGCGGCCCCGGCGAGACGCAGATCGAAGCCGACCGGCGGATGATCCAGGAGCGGATGACCCGGATCGAGCGCGACCTCGACGCGGTGACCCGCACCCGCGGCCTGCACCGCAAGAGCCGCGCACGGGTGCCGTAT